>JAGGAE010000097.1 GCA_017889725.1 Bacillota bacterium
AAGCCTTTTTTATTGTTTTCCTTTCACTTATTATACTACAAATCCTTCGTCAGCTCAGCTTTGGCAAGGTTTTACGATTCATTCAGTACTCATTACATAGTAAAGGGCCTGACGCTAACCCTTAATGGGTTCCGACAGACCCCTTGCTATTTTCTTTATAAGCCCCTTTGCCCTTAGTCAGGGCGTTCCGAAGGTTGCCGCTTATATTCGTCACGCAGCCAATATAACGGCCGTTGTTTTACCTCTTCAAAGATGCGGCCTATATATTCGCCGATAACCCCAAGACCAACAAGCTGCAGCCCTCCTAGAAAAGAAAAGCTGGCGGTTAAAGTCGCCCAACCGGGCACAGCATCATTAGTAAACAGTTTTATGTAAAACACGTGCAACGTCAAACCCATACTAATACAACCAAACAGCACACCGATATAAAGAGCAAACCGCAAAGGCAGTTTAGAATACGCCGTTATTCCGTCCACCGCAAAATTAAGCATTTTTTTCAAGGAAAATTTAGACTGTCCGGCAAAGCGTCTAGGAGCTACAAATTCGATCTGCGCTTGATTATACCCAATGGCTCCGATCAAACCGCGGATAAACCGGGCATGTTCCTTAAACCTCCGGAAGCTTTCCACCACTTTTCTATCAAGCAACCGAAAGTCTGAACCGCCTTCGGCTACCTGTACATCCGCTACTGCATTCATCATTTTATAAAATAAACCCGATGTAAAGTTTTTAAACCAGGACACTCCCTCGGTATTGACCCGTATGGTCTGTACCACCTCATAACCGGCTTGCCATTTTTCAATTAGTTGCGGCAGCATTTCAGGTGGATGCTGCATATCTCCATCCATGGTAATAACGGCATCCCCTGCAGCATGATCCAAACCGCAGGTCAGCGCAATCTGGTGTCCAAAGTTCCGGGCCAGTACTAAAGCCCGCACCCGGTCATCCTTTTCAGCTAACCGCTCAAGAATAAGCGGAGTGCCGTCCTTTGATCCGTCATCTACAAACACCAGTTCAAAGCGATATTCCAGCGTCTCCATATGGGTGCAAACTTGCTGATAAAACACTTCAATGTTCTCTTGTTCGTTAAACACAGGCACTACAATCGATATAAGTTGCATAATATTCTCTTTTCTCCAAATATCATCACAAAATAATCCTAATTGATGCGCCTTATGGTATCATTAGACTAACATTAAAATTTCATTAAAAATATAACCTGCCTCTATCTATCAGTATAAAAACGTGGTTGTATAGAAATATCAAGTGCTTTTTGATAAAACATAAAGGTGATGACAATGACGCAAAACACGCCTACCATATTCATCGTTGAAGACGAATGGAAGATTGCCCGGTTTGTACAAATCGAATTAGAACATGAAGGCTTCTCCACGAAGATTGAAGCGAATGGCCGAAGAGCGCTTGACCGTATTATGCAAGAAGCTTTCAGCCTTATTTTGCTCGACATTATGCTGCCTGACATGAACGGCTTAGAAATATGCCGGAGAGTTCGTGAGGTTTCGGCAATCCCTATAATCATGATTACTGCCAAAGGCGATATTGAAGATAAAGTAACCGGCCTGGACCTCGGTGCCGATGACTACGTTACCAAGCCCTTCGCCACACCGGAACTTCTTGCCCGCATTCGGGCGGCGCTTCGTAAACACAAAAACGTTATATCGCCGCCTGCGGCTGAACAACAATTACGCCTTAAAAACTTAGTCTTGTTTCCCGCCCGGTACGAAGCCAGGGTCGACGGACAAGCCGTGGATTTAACCAAAAAAGAGTATGACCTTCTGGAGCATCTTATACGCAACAAAAATGTGGTTCTTGTTCGCGAACAAATCTTGCAGGAGGTTTGGGGCTATGAGTATGCAGGAGAAACCAATGTAGTCGATGTTTATATTCGTTATCTGCGCAGCAAATTAGATGAACGCTTTAAACAAAAATACATCCATACAGTGAGAGGAGTAGGCTATGTGGTCAAAGAATAAAACACGTACCATACCTATTTCCACTAAATTAACAGCATTCTATGCGGTTATACTGTTTCTGACACTGCTATTTTGCAGCCTGCTGACCGTTGCCGGACTTTCTTATGTACTCTTTATGCAGGCAAATGACGATATCAAGTTAAGCGTCAGTAGCGTAAAACGGTATCTAGGGGCAGGCTATCCCATAGATCAACACATGCTGACGGAAAATATCATGTTTTCCGATGCCATCCTCAGGATTTTCGATGAAAAAAACACTCTATTAATCGATAGTGCACCCGGCTTGCCGGTCAACCCTTCCTTATCGGACAAAGACGATGATGGTGGTTTTATCGATCAATACAGTCCTCTGCGACATTTTCCAAGAATCGTCCATATTAACCACGCTACGTTTTTCTTTTGCAAAGAGTATGTCCCTTATAATGGTCACTTGTACCTATTACAAGTGCTGTTGCCTACTTCCGATGAAATTCATTTCTTACTTGTACTAAGCAAGAGCCTCATCGTGACTAATCTGTTAGGGCTGCTTCTGGCCATCCTCTCGGGAACCTTTATGAGCAAAAAATTTCTACGCCCTATCCACGACATCACGGATACTGCAAAAATTATCGAGATTAATAACCTCGATAAGCGCATGAGTGTACCGCAAAGTAAAGATGAACTGCAGGAACTGATACAAACCTTTAACCACATGTTGAACCGGATTCAATCGGGAGTGGAACAGCAGCGGCGTTTTGTTTCTGATGCCTCTCACGAATTGCGCACACCCATTACCGTGATAAGCGGTTATATCGATATGCTGGACCGCTGGGGTAAACAAGACATTGCCATTCTCGAAGAAAGCATCTCGGCGATTAAGTCGGAGGCAGCCAGTATGTACGAACTTATAGAAAATCTACTTTTCTTAGCCCGCTCCGACCAGCACAACTACATAATTCATAGGCAACCGCTTGACATCGCCCTGTTGGTGAACGATATTTTTCAGGAAACCCGCTTGATTGCTCCAAACCACACTATAGAGCTTCTCCATAACGATCCCGTAGTCATCCAGGCCGATAGCACCTCCCTGAAACAAATGCTAGCATCAAATATACCCCGGCTGGCGGAGTTATCAGCATTCTATCCCAAGTATCGGAAAACCATCTGGAAATAACCGTCAAAGATACCGGGATCGGCATTTCTCCGGAAGATAGTCCCAAAGTCTTTGAGCGCTTCTTCCGGGTGGAACAATCCCGCTCGAAGACTACCGGCGGTACCGGACTTGGCTTATCCATTGCCCAGCGTATCGCGCAACATCACAATAGCACGATCACGCTTGCCAGCAAACTAGGAGAAGGCACCGCAGTTACCGTAAAAGTTCCGCTTACATAGTTTGATGGCTAAATATTAATAAAGAAGTTTATTGCCGATAAGCAGATTAATCATAAGATGGATAGCGAAAAAACTGCACCAAAATGTTAGATTGCTGTTTCTAACATTTTGGTGCAGTTTTTATTTCTTGTCAATGATGGCTATTAATGCTTAGTGACCGCAGCAGCCGCCACCCTGTCCATGTTCATGATGATTGCCGCCACCACAAACATGTTTTTGGCCACCGTCCCCTAATTTTAT
>JAGGAE010000044.1 GCA_017889725.1 Bacillota bacterium
CGGCCCAGCTACAGCCTTATATCACAGCTGGGTTTTATTCCTCCGGGGATAAAACTGACGGCACTTGAGTTGTCAGGAAGAATGAGCAAAGAGGATGTATTAATAAAGTTTCCGGCGTTTGAAAAATGGCCGCTTATCTTATCCTCAGATGCACATTCTATAGATAGATTTATTCAGGGACCCAAAACCGTTTTTTGGTTGGAGGCCCCTACGCTCTCTGAAATACGAAGTGCCTTAACGGAAGGCAGAACACGCTGGAGGAAGGCATGAGGTAGAACCGGTTTGTAATTATGGTTTAGATACGAGAAGCATTTTTTAAGGAGGATACGATGAGCAAGGAACAAACTAACCAATGCTGCTGCGGGGGGAGCAAGGAACAGTTTACAGAGCTTGATAAAGTGTTAGCGAAGTATGAAGGCCAAAAGGGTGCGTTAATTCCTGTGCTACAGGAAGCTCAACATATTTACGGATACCTTTCCCAAGAGGTTATTACCCGAGTAGGAGAAAAACTGGCCATTCCTACCAGCCAGATTTACGGAGTAGCTACATTTTACTCGCAGTTTCACTTAAAACCACGTGGGCGTAATATCGTCCGTGTATGTCAGGGTACGGCCTGTCATGTGCGCGGAGCCAAAGCCATATTGGCGGCACTGGAAGATAACTTGAAGATAAGCGCAGGAGGTACTACACCTGATTTGAAATTTACGTTAGAAACGGTAGCTTGCATTGGGGCTTGTGGCCTGGCACCGGTTTTAATGGTTAACGACGATACCCATGGCAGATTGACGCCAGAGGCAATCCCAGGGATACTGGCAAAATACGAGTAATCCTTATGCGCGAGTTGGCTTTGCATATTCTGGATCTGGTGCAAAATTCCATTGAGGCAGGCGCTAGCCGGGTACAGTTAGAGATCGTCGAAGACGTTGATTCGGATACCTTACTTATCCGGGTTACCGACAATGGGCGTGGAATGGACGCAGAGACGAGAAAGAAGGTAACCGATCCTTTTGTAACTAGTCGTACCACACGGCGGGTGGGACTTGGGTTGCCACTGATTGATATGTCGACTAAACAATGTGACGGTTATCTTACTATTGAATCCGAACCAGGACAGGGAACTACCATTGAAGCTGTTTATCGGTATAGTCATCTGGACCGGCCTCCGTTAGGAAACATTATCGAAACGATAAAGACTTTGATTATTGCCAATCCGGCGTTGGATTTTATCTATCGGCATACAGTGAATAACAATGAATTTGCTTTATCCACCCAGCAAATTGCAGGGGCTTTGGAGGATATGCCGTTAACTCACCCGGATGTGATTGTGTGGCTTGACGCTTTTTTGTCAGAGGGACTAAAAAACTTGCACGGAGGTGTATAGAAATGAAAACCATTGAAGATTTAAAAAGGATGCGCGAGAAGTTCCAAGCCGAGAATAACCTTCGGCAAGCTGGGGGAATAGAGGTCATAGTAGGAATGGGAACCTGCGGTATTGCTGCTGGAGCGCGTGAAGTTATGAGTGCAATATTGGAAGAGATTGCAAGACGTAACCTTCAGAATGTTACGGTGCGGCAAACCGGCTGTATAGGAATGTGTGAGCAGGAAGTGCTGGTTGATGTTGTAAGACCGGGAGAACCAAGAATTACTTATGGCAAAGTAACTGCCGACGGAGTTAAAAAAATTATTGGTGAGCATGTGGTCAATGGAAGAATTATCGAAGAAATGGTAGTAGGGAAAATTGCCGACTAATCAAGGACAGGAGGGAAAACATGCAATACATTAGATCGCATGTGCTTATATGTGCCGGAACTGGCTGTACAGCATCGGGTGCAAAAAAAGTAGAAACTGCATTACGGGAAGAACTGGCCAAAAGAGGGCTGGAGAAAGAAATAAAAATTGTTGAGACAGGCTGCCACGGTTTTTGTGAAGCCGGTCCCCTCGTTATTGTATATCCCGAAGGAACTTTCTACGTTCGCGTCAAGGAAGAGGATGTACCGGAATTGGTGGAAAGCCATTTATACAAGGGGCGTATTGTGGAACGTCTTTTGTACCGTGAACCGGTAACCCACGCCAGCGTACCGAATTATAAGGATCTTAGTTTTTACAAAAAACAGCAGCGGATGGTACTGGCTAACTGTGGACATATAAACCCGGAAATCATTGGTGACTATATTGCTAATGGCGGCTATGAAGCTCTTGCCAAAGCGTTGACCAGCATGTCAAGAACGGACGTAGTAAATGAAGTCAAAAAGTCCGGGTTGCGCGGCAGGGGGGGCGGCGGCTTTCCTACCGGTATGAAATGGGAGTTTACCCAAAAGGCGGCAGGAGACAAAAAGTATGTTGTATGTAACGCCGACGAAGGTGACCCGGGCGCATTTATGGATCGCAGTGTATTGGAAGGAGATCCTCACCGTGTGATTGAGGGGATGGCCATTTGCGGCTATGCCATAGGCGCGGAGGAAGGTTACGTCTATGTACGGGCCGAGTATCCTCTCGCTATTAAGCGTCTGAGAATCGCTATTGAACAGGCGGAAGAATTGGGCCTGTTAGGGGATAACATTTTTAATTCAGGCTTTAATTTTCGATTAAAGATTAAAGAAGGCGCAGGTGCCTTTGTTTGCGGTGAGGAAACCGCTCTACTGGCATCGATTGAAGGTAAGCGCGGTATGCCGCGGCCTCGTCCGCCATTTCCGGCTATTTCCGGATTATGGGGGAAACCGACGAATATTAATAATGTGGAGACCTTAGCCAACATTCCCCAGATTATTGTCAAAGGCGCGGAATGGTATGCCGGTATCGGCACGGAAAAAAGTAAAGGAACCAAGGTATTTGCTTTAACCGGACGCATTAATCATACAGGGCTGGCAGAAGTGCCAATGGGAATCAGCATGCGGGAAATCATCTTTGATATCGGCGGCGGAATTCCCGGCGGCAAGAAGTTTAAAGCGGTGCAAATCGGCGGACCGTCCGGTGGCTGCTTACCGGAAGAACTGTTGGACCTGCCGGTGGATTATGACTCTCTTATTGCGGTTGGGGCTATGATGGGGTCGGGCGGCTTGGTAGTCATGGATGAAACCACCTGTATGGTGGATTTGGCGAAATTCTTCCTCACTTTTACGCAGGCGGAGTCTTGCGGTAAATGTACTCCGTGTCGTGAAGGTACTATGCGCATGCTTGAAATATTAAACCGGATTACGGAAGGAAACGGTCGGGACGGAGATATTGAACTCTTGGAAGAAATGTCTCGCAATATCAAAACTACGGCGCTGTGCGGACTGGGACAGACGGCACCTAATCCTGTACTCAGCACGCTTCGTTATTTCCGCCATGAATATGAAGCCCATATTCACGACAAACGCTGTCCGGCGGGCGCGTGCAGCGCATTGACCGGGTACAGTGTCACTGAACTGTGTAAAGGCTGCGGCTTATGCAAAAAGGCTTGCCCGGTAGAAGCAATCAGCGGGGAAGTCAAAGGCCGCCATAATATAAATCAGGAAACTTGTGTCAAATGCGGCGCTTGTATAGCCAAATGTCCGTTTAAGGCAATTATTAAAGGATAATTATAAGAAAAAGTGTGGTGATAATGATGGAAATGGTAAACGTTATAATAGACGGACAACGTCTGGAAGTGCCTAAAACGGCAACAGTACTTGAAGCGGTTAATAAAGCGGGAATAAAAATACCCACTTTATGCTATCATCCCGAACTAAGACCGGAAGGGGCTTGCCGGGTTTGCGTAGTAGAAGTCGAAGGCGCTCGCAGCTTAGTGGCCTCCTGTGTGTATCCGGTCAATGAAGGCATGGTGGTAAAAACCAATACCGCGGCAGTGCGGGAAGCACGGCGTATGGTAGTGGAACTGCTGTTGGCTAACCATCCGAAAGACTGTTTTACTTGTGCCCGGAATTTAAACTGCGAACTGCAAACCATCGCTGCCGACTTAGGTCTGCGCGACATCCGGTTTGAAGGAGCGCGTAAGAGCATTCCTATTGACAATAATAATCCGTCATTAGTAAGAGAACAGGAAAAATGTATTTTATGCGGTCGCTGTATTCGCGCCTGCAGCGAACGTCAGGGTGTACATGTTTATAGCTTTGTACATCGCGGCTTTAATACCAATGTTGCTCCGGCGTTCGAAGTCGGGCTGGACAAAGCCCCTTGTACCTACTGCGGCCAGTGCGCTGCCGTATGTCCTACCGCGGCCATTGTGGAGAAAGACGATACTAAAGGCGTCTGGGCGGCCATCAGTGATCCTAATAAACATGTAGTAGTCCAAACGGCACCTGCGGTGCGGGTAGCTTTAGGTGAAGCGCTGGGGATGGGACCGGGGAGTATTGTTACCGGTAAAATGGTAGCGGCTCTGCGCGACCTGGGCTTTGACAAAGTATTTGATACTGATTTTACTGCCGATCTTACCATACTGGAAGAAGGTCATGAATTTATTAATCGTCTTAATAACCGCGGAAAGCTGCCCATGATTACCTCATGCAGTCCGGGCTGGGTTAATTTTATAGAAATTATGTATCCTGATCTGTTAGAGCATCTGTCAACGGCAAAATCGCCGCAGCAAATGTTCGGTGCGCTGGCAAAAACCTATTACGCCGAAAAATGCGGAATTAAACCCGAGAATATTGTATCGGTTGCGGTAATGCCCTGTACGGCGAAAAAAGCGGAAGCGGCCAGGGAAGAAATGGACTCGACCGGTACCGGACAGGATGTTGATTTTGTAATTACTACCAGAGAATTGGCCCGCATGATTAAAGAAGCCGGTATCGACTTTAACCGAATACAGGCAGAAGAATATGATGCTCCGCTGGGCATCTCTACTGGGGCTGGAGTTATCTTCGGAGCTACAGGCGGTGTAATGGAAGCGGCACTACGGACAGTGGCGGAAGTAGTAACCGGCAAAGAACTTGAGTGTATTGATTTCCATGCGGTGCGTGGCATGAACGGAGTAAAAGAAGCCGAAGTGCCGGTAGGCGATCTTACCGTAAAAGTGGCGGTTGCCCACACGTTGGCTAACGCCCGTATTTTGATGGACAAAATTCGAAGTGGCCAGGCAGATTATCATTTCATCGAAGTAATGGCCTGCCCGGGAGGTTGCATCGGTGGTGGCGGACAGCCTTACTCCACTTGCGGCGACATCCGCCAAAAACGGATTAATTCAATCTATGAATGTGATCAATGCAGCTCGCTCAGAAAATCACACCAAAATCCAGCGATTAATGAACTGTATGACACTTGGCTGGGCAAACCAAACGGAGAAAAAGCCCATCATCTCTTGCATACGCATTATCATCCGCAAAAACGCGGTTAGCTAAAAAACCTATCCGGCCCGTCAGGGCCGGATAGGTTTTTTCATAAAAGAAATTAGGACTTTTGACTTAACAGATGAGTTACAAATTGGCGGGCCACTCGCCCGGAACGTCCCGAGCGGGACATTTCCCAGCGTAGCGCCGCTCGTTTTAACTCTTCTTCCGGCAGGGCAATAGAGTTGCGCCGGGCAATGCCGTTTACAATACGCAAAAATTCATTTTGGTCTGGTGTCTGGAACGTAATGGTGATACCAAAGCGGTCAACCAGAGAAATTTTCTCTTGCACCGAATCAGCCGTGTGGATGTCATCTGAGTCGGCACGGTCACTCCAGCTTTCTTTAACCAAATGGCGGCGGTTGGAGGTCGCATATAAAAGTACATTGGCGGGTTTGGCTTCTATACCGCCGTCAATGATTGACTTAAGGTATTTATAATCGGTTTCGGCTTCTTCAAAAGAAAGATCGTCCAGGAAAATAATGAATTTCTGACTACTCTGGCGCAGCGTCTCGATGATCGTATTGAGATGCTGTAACTGGTGCCTGGGAACTTCCACCAGGCGAAGGCCGTCGGAGTAGTAGCGGTTAATGAGCGCCTTGACGGAAGAAGACTTGCCTGTGCCCCGCGCTCCGGCTAGTAATACGTTGTTTGCCGGGCGGCCAGCGATAAACGCCTCGGTATTTTGTATAAGGACGGCTTTTTGGGTATCATACCCGATGATATCGTCGAGTGCAATGGTGTCTGTGTGGGAGATGCCTACCAGTCCGGTGCCGTCCTCCCAGCGGAACGCTTTAAATCCGGCGGTTGCACCGCTGCCATACTGCAAATAAAATGCGATGAGCTTGTTTAGGAGGCGCTCGGGTGTGATATCCTGTGATAACACAAATGTCATAAGTGAATGAAGCGCATCCGAAACGGCAGTGGTTGACGGGGTAAAGGTACTAATAAGCTCGGAACAGGCGGGCATAGGCTGCAATGTAAGAACTGACAGCACAACCGATAAATCGTGCAGTACAGCCCGACGCAGGCTATCATTGATGTGCCCTTTGTTTTTTTCCACAGCCACCGTAAAGATATTTTCGTCCTGAGTTATACGGTAGATCAGGTAACTTTGCCACAAATTCCCTGAAAGACCCAGCTTTTCTGCGGCTTTAAAAAGACTGGCAGTAAGCTCGTATTCTACAGACGGCTCACAAGCTACGCTTAAAAGACGCTCAAGGCTTTGCATCAGGGGATCATCAAGCAGATTGCGATAAATGACAAGTTGAGAGAGTGTTGCGATATTTCTCATAAAATAGACCTCCAAATTAACCTGCGGCCATGGCCGTTTAAATGTTTAATCGGAAAAAACATTGGATACAGTATAAAAGTAGAGACTGAAATTGTCAATATGTTTATCGACTTTTAAGGCTTTTAGAAAACCTCTATGTGCGGTCTCTCTTAATTTATGCTATAATAACAAGGCAAATGGTGTTAGAGGTGAACTCGATGGGAAATATTAAGATAGTAGCAGAAAACCGTAAAGCAAGACATGATTACCATATACATGAAAACTATGAAACCGGCATCGCGCTAACCGGGACCGAAGTAAAGTCGCTGCGGGCCGGAAAAGCCAACTTGAAAGACAGCTACGCCCGCATTGACAACGGGGAGCTTATGCTGCACAACATGCATATCAGTCCGTACGACCCGGGTAACCGTTTCAATCATGAGCCGATGAGAACCAGAAAACTGTTAATGCATCGTTATGAAATCAATAAACTAATCGGTAAGACAAAAGAGAAAGGCTATACCTTGGTGCCGCTCAAACTCTACTTTACTCGTGGTAAAGCCAAACTGGAACTGGGGCTGGCGACCGGGAAAAAGACCTATGATAAACGACAGGATATTGCCGAACGCGATGCAAAGCGGGAAGTGGCAAGAGCCTTCCGAGAAAGTCAAAAGGAATAGTTTACGGAGAATGCTTTTTATGATATAATGAAGTGTAAGAAAGTTTGCGTATAAACGCTGCAACAGCGTCCCGTTATACGGGGGCGTACTGGCTTCGACAGGGGTGGTTGTGGCATGGGTAGCGAGCCGGGGTTCCATCTGCCCGTAATACGGTGGGAAATAAGTAAACGCAAACAACGAATACGCTTTAGCAGCTTAATGCTAACGTCCTGCCTACGCTTGCCCGTGGCCTAGGATAGGGCGCCAATTAGCGGGATACCTGAAGCCTAATTCTCGGAGGGCCGACTGGGAAATTTTATCGAGATAGCGCCAGCGAAGCCTGTCTGTGGGCGTCAACGGAGCGAAGTTTAAAGCATAGACTGCGCTCGGAGAGACCTATGTAGCAATATCTTTGGACAGGGGTTCGATTCCCCTCGCCTCCACCACTTAAATCCGGAAAACTTGAGAACCCGCGAAATTCGCGGGTTTTTTGCTGCTTGTGTGGGTGTAGGGTGGTTCTACCAAATTTTTAATCGAATGTTTCGGTTAGATTCACTTTATTTGACAATGATTGCATAATTGTTTAAAAATTAGTTACTTTCTATGAAAAAACAAATTTTTTAAAAAGGAATTTATCAAAATTTGGCGAAAACATACAAAAAATACATAACAAACAAACAAAAAAAGTATAGCCAACAAACTTAAAAAATTCATAGAGCCACCGAAGGTGTAGCGGATTCATCCCGGGAACTGACATCCAGTCAAATAGCTACTTTGATTGCTAATGTGGCTTCAGGTACCAGCGAGCAATTGAGTGCAGCCAATGATACTACTGCTGTTGGGGAAGATATCTGCCGGTATTCGGCAGATTGCTACTAACGCAAACCAGGTAGCTGCTCACTCGGCTCAGGCGGCGGATTCTTTGAGCCAGGAACTGATAGCTATAGGAAAACATGCCTGACGCTCAACAGACCCATCTCTGCATCTTTTTTACATAATCAGTTTATAAAATAGGGACAATCTCGACCTGCGGCTTGGAAATTCAAAGAAGGCATTTTCATGATGCCTATAAGTTGCGGAATATTCCCACAATGCTGTAAGTTTGCCCGGGAAGAAGAAAGGAGGGGCGATGACTTGGAAAGTCCGGCAAAAAACAGTATGGCTGGTTGCATTGCTTGTTTTTCAGGGAACATGGACACTTTCAAGCCAGCAGCCTATGCCAGGGGGTAGATAAAAAAATTTCTAGGAGGACATACTGATGAAAAGAATGATTACTGTAGCTCTTGCATCAATGATGTTGCTGACTTTTAGTACTGCAATGGCAGCTTCTCCTTCCGTTAACTTCGATGGCAGTGTTTTGACACAATATCGCTGGGATGATGCTGGGGCCAATAGCCTGACTGGAGGGAAAATATTCCTTCGACTGAATGCTAATGCCCAAATCTCAGACGACGTTAGCTTGTATACTCGTTTTGCAGCTGAAGGTCTTACCGGCGACAAGATTGGCAATGATTTTGATAAGGGTTATTACAGTAATAGCAGTGCAACTACTATTGATCGATGGGGTATTATAATTAAAGGTAAGGACTTTACTTATAAGGTTGGCCGTCAAGATGGTGCGCTTGGTCAAGGATTAATCTATGATTCTACTGGCTACATGGGCATTAACGAGGCTGCACTTGATGGTCTGATTGCCTGGGGTAAATCCGGCGATACCAATCTTACCTTCGTAGTTACTAAAGTTTGGGCAGCCTCCGGACCTACTCTTCCCGCTTATGCTATTGATGCTTCCAGCAGTCCTGCAAAAGGATGGAAATGGGGTGGTACATTAGCCAGACTAGGTGGTGATGTTGATACGAATTACTGGGCGATAAATACCGCATATACTGACGGTAAAGCTACGTTCGGCGGTGAGTATGGTCAATCTAACAATGCAAGTCAAAACAAAGGGTACGCTTTAAGTGTTAACCACAGCTTTGACAATAAGAACTCCGCATATCTAATCTACAGCAGAGTAGAAGCCAATGCGAGCATGGCTGGTTTTACCGCTTATGATAGCAATGGCAAGGGTATATACTATGGCCTTGACCACAAAATAACCAAAGATTCCACTATAAGTTTATTCTACAAAGATATGAAAACAGTGGATACTGGTGAGAAGTCTACCTCCCTGCGTACAACTTTTACTTATAAATTCTAATTATTATCCAGAGAAAACCGATCCATGATGGACTCTTCTTAAAGAATCCTATACGAAGGGTGGGTTTACAAGGTTACGGTTTGCCTCTACCAATCATATGTGCAAAAAGAACGAGGAACACTTCGACGTGTTCCTCGTGCATAACTGCTTTTCCAACAAAAATCTGGATGCTCTTTTTAAGGTTCGTCCAGATTTTTGTTTTCTAGTAGTCCCTATATCTTTTCTCAGATAGGCGGGCAATTGTAGCTTTGTCCAAAAAGGTGGCCTTCAGTTTGTTCTGGGTTTCGCTAATTTGTAATACTGAATCAGTTTTCGGCTAGATGGTTGATGCACTTCGGATTGAGAAGCGCTGGGAGCAGGAGGTGCGAGTTTATTATTTTTTGGCACAAATGTGCGAGTTTTTAGATTTGTATTGACAGAATTTTATTAAAACGTTATTCTTGCCGTAACATATGTTTTTCATTGCATTTGGTCAAATTCGATACAATGGAGAATAGGACATGAAGATTAGGGCTTTGGGCCATGTAAAACGTATAACAGTAAAAAAGATTGGGCGGCTTCTACTGTATGGGAAGGGCCGGGAGGAACGATGAATATTGTCCCTATTCCCGGTAGGAAAAATGAATTTTATGCTACTCAGGATTTTACTCCTACTTTTCAGGCTAAAGAATCAAAAGTTGTTCATGCGGTCTTTAAGGATGGAGCTTGGGTTGTCAC
>JAGGAE010000045.1 GCA_017889725.1 Bacillota bacterium
AAGAAGAGGTGGGGGAAATGAATCAGTTTGAAAGTGGATTACTACGCTATATAAATGCGGCAGACTTGTCCAAAATACAAAAGATAAAAATTGGCATTGCCGGGGTAGGCGGACTGGGATCAAACTGTGCGATGCTGCTAGTAAGGAGCGGATTCCGAAATTTCGAACTAGCTGATTTTGATGATGTTGATGACAGCAATCTGAACCGCCAATTTTACTTTTATCATCAAACCGGGCAATCAAAGCTTGAGGCGTTAAGTATCAATCTAGCGCTGATTAATCCTACAGTGAAAATTGAAATGCATAAGGGAAAGCTGGATAGATCGGTGCTGGAAGGCTTGTTCAGCGGTTGTGATGTAGTTGTTGAAGCGCTTGACCGGGCGGAGGAAAAAAAACTTGTTGTAGAACAATTCCTGCATTCCGGCAAACTGTTAGTTGCCGCATCCGGCTTGGCGGGATACGGCAACAGCGACAGGATAACAACACATAAAATAAAGGAGAACTTTTTCATTGTAGGTGATCTTGTTACCGGTATTTCTCCTGAGACCCCGCCTTTGGCTCCTTGTGTAACAATCGCCGCCGCGAAACAGGCTGATATTATACTGAGTTATGTGCTAAAATGACAATGCAGGAGGATGCATGGTTAATCGAAAAGCAATGAAGAACTTTCTTGCAACCAATTTATACGGGTTAACTGCAGAAGAATATTCACGGGGACGAAGTAATATCGAAACGGTAAAACTTATGTTGGATGCAGGTATTAGAGTTATACAATACCGGGAGAAGAGTAAAACAATCAGACAGATGTATGGAGAATGCCAGCTCATTCGCCAAATGACGCAGGTAGCGGGGGCGAGCTTTATTGTAAATGATCATGTTGATCTGGCTTTGTTGGTTGAAGCGGATGGTGTGCATATTGGGCAGGATGACTTGCCTCCGGAAAAGGTCCGGAGGTTAATCGGGCCGGAACTGGTGTTGGGTTTATCTACTCATAGCCCTAAGCAGGCGCAGCAAGCGGCTGCGTTAGGTGATACTGTGGATTATATTGGAGTAGGACCGATTTTTTTCACTAAAACCAAAAAGGATGTTTGTCATCCGGTAGGTCTGGAATACCTGGATTATGTAGTTGGAAATATCCGCCTGCCTTTGGTGGCTATCGGCGGTATAAAAGAAAGTAATGCCGCCTTGGTGAAACAGCACGGAGCGCGGATGGTAGCATTGGTGAGTGAAATTGTCGGTGCGGCTGATATACCGGAAAAAGTGAAAGCATTGAGACATCTGTTGACATAAAATACATAAAGAACAATGCTTGACGATTGTTGTGCTTCATGATATCCTATTATTCCAGACAACATTAGTGAGTGAGTATGAAAGATGATCGCGGGTGTGCTAACGCATCCGAGGAAAGTCCGAGCTCCATAGGGCAGGGTGCTGGTTAATGACCAGCGAGGGTGACCTCAGGGAAAGTGCCATAGAAATGTAAACCGCCTGGTTTTGGCCGGGTAAGGATGGAACGGTGCGGTAAGAGCGCACCAGCAGTCAGGTGACTGACTGGCTTGGTAAACCCCACCTGGAGCAAGACCGAATAGGGAAGGGATGAAGCTGCCCGCAGAACCTTCCGGGTTGTGTCGCTAGAGCTGTCAGGTAACTGCCGGCGTAGATAAATGATCATCACCGCGCAAGCGGAACAGAACTCGGCTTATTGAATGCTCACCCAAACTGATTGCATCCCTCTGTGGCTTTGGCTGCAGGGGGTTTGTCGTAAATAAGCGTCATATCCGGTTTAGTTTCATAGTATACCAAAGGAAACTGGGTTGACGGTTTTGGAAAGTTACTGCTATAATGAATTAAGGAAAAGTTGGAAGAGCAAGAAAGAGAGCTTTTTTGGTGATGTTAGCCAGAAAAGTTTTTTTATATAGTTTAGGAGACTGAATTTTATGGAATTTTTGGCGCAAACTTTAGCCCAGATAGCACCACTGAACCGGGAAGCTATGATGGCGGCCCGCGCGCGAATGGATAGCTGGGCTATACCTGTCCGAAGTATAGGCCGGTTGGAAGATATAATTCAGCAGTATATCGGGATTACCGGGCGATTGTCGCCTGTCATTCCCCAAAAGAGTATGATATTGGCTTGTGCCGATCATGGCGTTGCCAAGCTGGGAATCAGTGCATATCCTATTGAAACTACTTATCAAATGACCCGTAATTACTTGGTGGCGAAAGGGGCCGGGGCTAACGCCATGGCTAATTTTGCCGGGGCCGACTTAGTCGTTTTGGATATGGGCATTGCTCATGACATGTCAGACGTGCCGGGGCTTCAGCATTATAAAATTGCCTGGGGGACATGGGATTTTACGCAAGGGCCGGCTATGCGCCGCTCGGATGCCGTGCAGGCTATTGAAACCGGCATAAAAGCAGTAAATGCCCAGGTCGAAAAGGGCTATCGCTGTTTTAGTCTGGGGGAAATGGGGATTGGAAATACTACTCCCAGTGCCTGTATTGTTGCGGCGTTTGCCGGATTAACGCCGGAAGAAGCAACGGGAAGAGGCACAGGAATCTCTGATCATCGCCTGCAAGTTAAGCTTGATGTGGTACGCAAAGCGCTGCAAGTAAATAAGCCCGAAGCGGATGATGGTATTGATGTGTTAGCTAAGGTGGGCGGGTTTGAAATCGGGGCGTTGGCCGGAGTTATACTGGGGGCAGCGGCGAATCGGTGTGTAGTCGTTCTCGATGGGTTTAATGCCGGTGCTGCCGCACTTATCGCTCATGCACTCCATCCTCTGGCTCGCGACTATATGATGGCGTCGCATTTTTCCGCCGAACCGGCCCATCGAAAAATGCTGGACATTCTCGGTCTTGAAGCGTACATAGATATGGGCCTAAGACTAGGGGAAGGATCGGGGGCTTCGCTGGCAATGAATATATTAGACGCGGCCATTACACTTTATAATACTATGGCAGTGCCGAAGGAATTTGGCGGGTGTGAAACATGTTAGAGGCAGTCATATCGCAAATTAAGCCATTAGATTCCGAGGCCATGGATGTCTGCCAACTCCGAATTGATAATTTGACTAAACCGCTAGGCAGTTTAAGCGGCCTGGAATATTTAGCAAGGAAAATAGCGGGAGTTACCCGTCAAGCTAAACCGAACAATCTGTCCAAGAGCATTATTCTTATGGCGGCCGATCATGGTGTTGCCCAAGAAAATGTTAGTGCTTATTCGACTTCTACAGCTTGTATGCTGGAGTCTGTGTGCCGGAAAGAAGCGGCGATTAATGCGTTAGCCGCCCATGTGAATGCATCGTTGGTGCTGGTCGATATCGGCATGACCGAGACCTTGACGTCATTTCCTGAACTTTTGGTTCATAAAGCTCTGCATGGGTCGGCCAATCTGGCTGAAGGGCCGGCAATGACCCGCCGACATGCGTGGCATGCGATGGAAACAGGGGCAGAAATAGTAAAGAAAGAAATCGATAAAGGTGTAAAAATTATTGGGTTAGGGGATATAGCCGTGGCGGGAACTACTGCCGCCACGGCGGTAATTGCCTGTTGCAGCGGCCAAAGTGTTGCTGCATTAACCGGACGGAGCGCCGGAATAAGTGATTCTGTTTGGCAAAAAAAAGTTAGCGTTATCGAACAGGCTCTGGCAAACAATTGTCCGGATAGCGCTGATCCTTTGGATATATTGGCTAAGGTTGGAGGGCTGGATATAGCCGGGTTGGTCGGAGCTATACTAGCTTCTGCGGCCGGGGGGGCTGTTGTCGTCATTGACGGAGTAACAACTGCTGCCGCTGCGCTTCTTGCAGTACAGTTCGTGCCCATTGTGAAAGACTATCTTGTCGCCTCGCATTTTACGGCGGAACCGGCTCATAAAGCGGTGCTGGAACGGTTGGATATTCCGGCGCATCTTCACCTGGATTTTAGGTTGGGACAAGGAACGGGGGCTGCTTTGGGCATGACGTTATTAGATGCCAGTTTATGTATGTTAAATCAAATGAAAACCTTTGGCGAAGCCGCGGTGGCTGTAGCTCAGGATGGTCCGGGAGCCGGACGTCAGCAGCAGAATATATAATTCCTGTTACCAGGGGGGGCGTTGTGCTATGAACAATACATTTCCGGATATGGTTCGTGCCGTTGATTTGAAGATTACGCAAGCCGTTTTAGTGGAAGCGAAGCGAGGGGAGTATTTGGCTGGTGTTTCGGCTTGGGAGTATAAGAATAACTCGTGGCAAAAGGTTTACGGCCCATTTCCTGCGACTATAGGCAAAGGTGGGATTATTGCTCCTGAACACAAACGGGAGGGCGATGGCTGTACTCCGACGGGAGTATACCCTCTGGGCATGGTTTTTGGGAGTCGCCCTTTTTTAGCCATTAATATGCCTTACCGTCAAGTAACGGAAGAGGATTTCTGGGTAGATGATCCGGATTCTTCCGATTATAATCTTTGGGTTCGCGGTCGTCCTGGTTCCGGGACGTACGAAGAAATGCTCCGGGAGGACGGCTTGTATAACTACGGTATTGTCGTGGAGTATAATACGGCTCCGGTAGTACCCGGCAAGGGAAGCGCAATTTTTATGCATCTTTGGAAGGCTCCCGATCAGCCAACGCGCGGCTGCGTTGCCATGGATCAGGACAGCTTAGTGAAACTTATCGGCTGGCTTGATCCGGTACATTGGCCGGTTATTGCTATACCTGGCTAATATTTTAGAATTCGTTGAGGTGGATGATGGAAGAACCGCAGATTGAAGTGAAAGGATAATTACAGCTTAGCGATTATATTAAATTCAATTATTTGGCAGTGGTAAAAAGTAGTTTATGGATAATAGTGGTTATAGTATTGTTAGTAAATCGTGTAAATGAGTGGAGCGGTTTGTTTTTTGGATTATCAACAATAATTTTAGTTTGCGCTTGGTTTGGTGCGATAGGGATATCAGCCAAAAGAAGTTATAAAAGTCACAAACTATTGCAAGCAGAAATTAAATATGTATTTTCTAGTAACGGTATTGATATAACTTCAGAGTATGGGCAGTCGCTGGTGACTTGGGATAAAATATACAAGGTTCGTAAATTCAAACAGATGGTTGCCATTTACGTATCGGATAAGCTAGCTTTGTTAATTCCGAAAAAATGGTTTTGCAGTGCCGAGGACATAGCAATGTTTGAAGGCATGGTAGAATTGCACATATTGAAGAATGGCCCTAAAAAAGGGAATCGTTTTTTACGCAATGTCATTTTATACTTGATTATTATTATTATAGCTATTTCGGTTGTTGATTATTATAATTCTACTAGAACGGTTTATGAGGAAATCAGCTATACTCAGTTTATAAAGCAAGTTGAAAGAGAAAAAATTCACAAGGTTATTATCCAGGGGAATAAAGTTCGTGGGAAAATAGAAAATGGAAAGAGTTTCACTACGGTTATTCCTGATGCTTCTGTAATTGATATTTTAGAGGAAGAAGAGGTCGATATCACTTTCGAAGAGTCGCCAAATTCTAAGTAATCTAAGGCGTGGCTGAGCTTCTTAGAAAGTTGGCCCGGAAAATTTTCAGGGAAATATGAAAAAGGTATTGATTCCTAGATACTGGTATGTTACAATCTATAACAATAACTCCACATACCAAATGCGATGATAAAGAAAAGTAAGCATGCTCTGTAGTTGCAGCGAGCCGGGAAGGGTGTAAGCCCGGTACGAAGGATATGCCGAAGTTCTCTTTTGAGTAGCCTGCTGAAGCTTTTTTAAGTGGTAGGTAAGGCCGGATACCTTTTCCGTTAAAAAAAGGGGAGTATCGGCGTTAGTGCCCGTACTTCATGAGGTGATCCGCTAGCGGCGGGTAACAAAGGTGGTACCGCGAGAACAAGCTCTCGTCCTTTTACGGATGAGGGCTTTATATTTTTATCGTAATGGAGGAATGATGTATGACGGAAAGCAAAACAATGTCCAAAAAGATTGGTTATCTTGGCCCAAGGGGGACCTTCAGCGAAGAAATAGCGTTAAGTTTTTATCGTGGCGTGGAAGGTTGCTTTACGCCATACCACAGTATCAGCTCTGTTATTATGGCGGTAGATTCCGGTGAAGTTCAGGAAGGAATTGTCCCGGTAGAAAATTCTGTGGAGGGGTCGGTGAATGTAACACTGGATACCCTTGCGCATGAAGCTAATTTGTATATTGTTAAGGAAATGGTAAAACCAATTCGTCATAACATTATTGTCAAACCGGGTACAAAGCATATTAATATCATATGTTCCCACGCGCAAGCCTTGGCTCAGTGCCGACACTACCTTGACGAACATTATCCCGCCGCTGAACGGATCGAAGTGGAAAGCACTGCGGCGGCCGCGTATAAGGTGGCAAGCGGAGCGAAAAACCATGCCGCCATTTGCAGTACAAGGTCGGCGGAAGTATATGGACTTGATGTCATTGAAACGGATATTCAGGATAATCCTAATAATGCAACACGCTTTTTAGTACTCTCGAAGCAACCTGTTTCTCCAAAAGGAGTGAGCAGTAAGACTTCAATTGTCTGCCAGATTAACGGTGAAAAGGCAGGGGCTTTGTACAATATTCTCGGTGAATTTGCTAAGCGTAATGTAAACTTAACGAAGATTGAATCCCGTCCGTCCAAGGGAGGCTTTGGATTATATGTCTTTTTCTTCGATATAGAAGGAAGCTTGGAGGACGAACCTGTGGCTGCCGCTGTTCATGCGGTAAAAGAGCAGAGCCTGTGGTTTAAAAACTTGGGCTCTTACCCCATAAATACAGTTGAGTAAGGAGGAAGACCATGGTTATTGTAATGCAAGTAACGGCCACAGATGCACAGATTAAGCAAGTGGTCAACCGTATTCACTCTGCCGGGCTGAAAACCTTTGTTTCCAGCGATCAATCCCCGGTTATTATCGGTCTAATCGGTGATAAACGCATGATCGCAACTATGCCGGTGGAAGCGTTGGACGGTGTTGAAAAGGTAATACCAATTACCGAAAGCTATAAACTGGCCAGCCGGAAATTTCATCCGGACGCGACTGTGATCGATGTGGACGGAGTCAAAATCGGTGGCGGTAACGTGGTTGTTATGGCGGGACCTTGCGCGGTTGAAAGCCGTGAGCAACTGTTAGAGGCGGCAGCTTTAGTTAAAGAAGGCGGTGCGCAGTTTCTTCGCGGCGGAGCCTATAAGCCTAGAACTTCTCCGTACTCTTTTCAGGGGCTCGAAATTAAGGGGTTGGAGTACCTTGCCGAAGCGCGTGAAGCAACCGGGCTAAAAATTGTTACGGAAGTTACGGAGGTTACGGCGGTAGATGCGGTGGCAGAGTATGCCGACATGCTTCAAATTGGAGCCCGCAATATGCAGAATTTCCAATTGCTCAAAGCGGTGGGACGTGCCGGTAAGCCGGTTCTCCTTAAACGGGGTATTGCCGCAACGATTAACGAGTGGCTTCATGCTGCCGAGTATATTCTAAATGAAGGAAATTATGATGTAATCATGTGTGAGCGGGGCATCCGAACCTTTGAAGAATATACCCGCAATACGCTGGATTTAAGCGCGGTAGGAGCTATTAAACAACTCAGTCATCTACCCATTATCGTTGACCCAAGCCATGGAACCGGACGATGGAAATTAGTAAAGTCGATGTCACTGGCAGCTTTGGCAGCAGGTGCGGACGGACTTATGATTGAAGTTCATCCTAACCCGGCGGAAGCGCTTTCCGATGGTCCTCAATCTCTCAACCCGGAAAACTACCAAAATTTAATGCAGGCGGTTGAGCAAATGACAGAGTTTATGGCGAAACTTCAATAACTAAAGGAGTGCCGTAAGGAGAGTGTAAACTTGACTAGCGGTACTCCTTTTTAGATCCATATTAAGGGTAAGTCTTAGGGAGGCTGTGCGGAACCATTTTGCAAATCTTTGTCTCGAAAAAGATTAATGCAGGACTTGCTGGTTGATCTGAAGAAAATGGGGAAAGATATATAGGAATATATGTTGTGAGGTGAGACGATTGGGTATGGATTGTTCTAAGATTATGGCGATTCTTCAAGAAAACCGCGTTGACACCGCCCCTAAAGTACAAGAAATTCTTACTAAGTATGGATGTCACATAAGGCTGCGTTTAGGACTTCATGAAGCGCAGGTAGATAGCTGCAGCAATTCAGGATTAATTCTTCTTCAGCTTTGTGGCGACAGGCAAGAAACTGCCAAATTGGAGACCGAACTGCAGGCTGTTCCGCATGTAAAGGTCAAATCCATGATGCTGGATTTTTAGGACTTGTACGGATTGGTGGATAGTAAAGAACTTGGTTTACGCCATACTAGTGGATGGAGTAAGCCAAGTTCTTTTATAGCTAATTGTAGGTTGACAAAGCGGAAAAACCACTATATACTGTGAAAAAATAAGAAGCGCAATTGTCGATGGAGGTACAGGGAATGACGGCTAAAGTATATTTTCTGCCGCTGGCGGATGGATTATCTTCTGCGGACCAAGCGGTAGCCATGAATAGAATTTACGAAGCAGCTGGACTTGATACAGTGGTTGCCGACAAAGATTTTGTTGCGATAAAAACCCATGTTGGCGAAAAGCTAAATACAACGCATATTAAACCCGAGCTTATTCGGGCTTTGGTTGAAAACGTTAAAAGAAAAGGGGGACTTCCCTTTTTAACCGAGACTTCCACGTTGTATCGCTGTGAGCGGGAAAATGCAATAAAACATATAATGCATGCGCATAGGCAAGGGTTTGGCATTGAAAATATCGGCGCTCCCTTTATCATGGCGGATGGTCTTGCCGGGAATACCGAATATGAAGTAGAAATTAACGGTATTTTACATAAAAGTGTCAAAATTGCCCGGGAAATATCGAGCGCTGACGCTCTAATCGTTGTATCCCATCCGACAGGGCATATTGCCGCCGGTATGGGTGCGTGCATTAAAAACTTGGGCATGGGGCTAGCCAGCCGCATGGGCAAACTTCGTCAGCATTCCGCGATGCTACCGGAGATAGCCGCAGCTAAGTGCCAATTATGCCATAAATGTATTGCTTGGTGCCCGCAAGGAGCTATTCATGAGAACGAAGGCAAAGCGTATATTACTCCCGAAAAGTGTGTGGGCTGCGGCGAATGCTTGGTAATGTGCAAATTTGACGCCGTGAAGTTTGACTGGGGTGCCGAGTCGGGACATATGCAGAAAAGTATGGCTGAACATGCATATGGCGTTGTAAAAGATAAACAGCAAGCCAGAAAATGTTGTTATATTAATGTACTGGTTGATATGACCCACGATTGCGATTGTGAAGCTGCTTGCCAGGAAAAGCTTATTCGAGATATTGGAATTCTTGCATCGTATGATCCTGTCGCGATTGACAAAGCAACGCTGGATCTGACGGTAGCTGCTAATGGTAAGTCGCTTGCAGAGCTTAGTTATGCGCAGCATGATGCTACTATTCAGATTCGTCATGCCGCTCAAATCGGCATGGGAACGATGGCGTATGAGTTGGTGGAAGTAAAATGAGGGTGGTAAGGTGAAAACCAATGCGGCGAGGATTTTAGATAAGATGGGCATCAGCTATACAATAAAAACATATGCGGTCGATCCAACGGATTTGAGCGCTGAAAATGTTGCCGCCAAAGTGGGTATGCCGCCGGAGCAGGTATTCAAAACGCTGGTGGTCCGGGGGGATAAAACCGGAGTGTTCATGGCTTGCGTACCGGGAGCAGCTGAACTTGATCTTAAGACGCTGGCGGCGGCAAGCGGAAATAAAAAGGTTGACATGGTAGCCCTGAAGGAGGTTCAGCCTTTAACAGGTTATATCCGGGGCGGTGTTTCCCCGCTGGGGGCAAAGAAACGGTATCCGGTGTATATTGATGAAAGCGCTAGGCTTTGGGCCGAGATAGCCGTTAGTGCGGGTGCACGAGGTTGTCAGGTTGTG
>JAGGAE010000046.1 GCA_017889725.1 Bacillota bacterium
TGGTGTCCTGGGCGAGATTCGAACTCACGACCCACGGCTTAGAAGGCCGTTGCTCTATCCAGCTGAGCTACCAAGACATAAATAGTATAAATATTTTTCAAAAAGAACAAGAGTAATTATATCATTAACATAACGTTTTGTCAACCTTAGCTACATTTAATATACCACAATTGCTTGCCTTTATTCAAATAGCAATAATTGATCCTGATTGGGATCAATTTTCGCCGGGTTAATATCTTTGAGTTGTTCAGCCGTAACCCAACGATCGCAGGGGCGGCAATACACACTAGCGGTTTCATACGCCCAAGCCAGGTCACGTTTGCATTTCGGACAAATAAACTGAATCATAAGCTTTTTGCCCGTTTCTTCCCCCGCACCTTTTTCTGGGTTTACTCCCACGTAACAGCACTCCTTACCCATAGTAACATTAAGATGATAACACACCGATATTATTTGTTCAATACCAGCATAATCATTTTACCTAGTGCTCAAACAAGTGGTTTTTGCTTTGTCGTCTAAAAACAAAACGCAAGCGGCTCACAGTATGAACCGCCCGCGACTTATTTTTTTTTTGGAGCGGGTGATGGGAATCGAACCCACGCAGCCAGCTTGGAAGGCTGGGACTCTACCATTGAGCTACACCCGCATATTAACATATTATTATGGTCGGAGCGGCAGGATTCGAACCTGCGACCCCCTGGTCCCAAGCCAGGTGCTCTACCAAGCTGAGCCACGCCCCGTTAATCACAATGATTATTATACTACACTTTATTGCTTCGTGTCAATATTTTATTTTACATAACAGTTTAACTTTTTTTGATACAACCAAAACATTCGTCACAAGCAACGTTAATATACTATCATTAATATGAAATAGAGTCAAGCTGATTTTGGGGAAAATTGCTGTCTTGGAGAATGAGAGTAATAGAACTCTCATTCTCCAAGACAGCAATTTCCAGCGGAACTCATGAGTTTTCGTTTTTATAAGGCACCGTCTTGCGGTAAACGGTTAAACTGCTTCTGGCCTTCCTGATAGAAGTTGCCGCCATGGGCGTCGATAACCACAATGGCTGGAAATTTTTCCACATTCATTCTGGCCAGGGCTTCCGCTCCTAAATCCCCATACGCCACTACATCATAGCTTTTAACTGTTGCGGCAATAAGGGCTGCAGCACCACCCGTTGCGGCGAAATACACCGCCCCCTGCGCTTTCATAGCCTCAATGACTTCAGGTGTTCTATAGCCTTTGCCAATCATACCAAGTAGTCCCTGCTTAAGCATTTCGGGCGTATACGCATCCATACGCCCGCTGGTTGTCGGCCCTGCCGAGCCGATTACTTGCCCGGGTTTTGCCGGACTGGGGCCTACATAGTAAATAATTTGATTTGTAAAGTCTACAGGAAGCTTCTCGCCGCGGCTCAAAGCTTCCATCATTCTTTTGTGGGCCGCATCGCGCGCAGTATATATTATTCCGCTAATACGTACAAAATCGCCCGCTTTTAAAGACCGGGCCTGTTCCTTAGTGAACGGTGTTGTAATATGTATCGGTTCCATACTGGTTTCCTCCCCTATAACACAATTTCGGCATGCCGGGTCGCATGACAGCTTACATTGATCGCTACCGGCATTCCGGCGATGTGGGTCGGATAGTATTCAATATTGACAGCCAATGCGGTGGTTGTTCCGCCTAGGCCTTGCGGCCCCACCCCGGTTAAGTTGACCAGTTCCAGCAAATCCTCTTCCAATTTAGCATAGTCTTGGTTGGCATTGCGGCAATCGATAGATCTTAGCAGTGCTTTTTTCGCCAGTAGGGCTGCTTTTTCCATGGTTCCGCCGATTCCCATTCCAACGATGATCGGCGGGCAGGGATTGCCTCCGGCGGTCCAACCCATCGGCCGGTTTTAGCATTTTCACCGCACTCATGTTTTCACTGCCGAATCCTTTAGGCGTCAGGGTAATTTTAAGCGTGTCGCCAACAACGCTTTCAATATGAATAATCGCCGGAGTATTGTCTCCGGTATTTTTCCGCTGAAACAATGGATCAGCTACCACGGATTTTCGCAAATAGCCTTCCGTATAGCCTTTTTTTATCCCGGCGTTGATGGCCGCTTCCAAATCGTCTTCCAATTGCACACCCCGGCCCAGTTCTACAAAAACTACGGCCATGCCGGTATCCTGACACATTGGCACAGCTTTTTGGGCAGCGATATCAGCGTTTTCCAAAAGCTGACCAAGGATTTCCTTACCTAACTGGGATTGTTCCTGGCATTGGCTTTCAGTTAGCGCCCTCTTCACATCTTGTGGTAAATAGTAGTTAGCCTCTATAGCCAACTTTGCAACCGCGTCTGTTATCCTAGAAGCATTAATAACTCGCATAGTATTAACCTCCTATCGACCAAGCTTGATTCTGGCGGCGGCATTTTTACGCACCATTTCAGGCTCAATAGAAATTCTGGCTACCCCCGTTTCCATTGCCGCTTGGGCCACCGCCGCCGCCACCGCCGGAGCTACTCGGGGATCAAAAGCATCGGGTACTACATAATCTTCGGCCAATTCCTCTTCGCTGATCAGACCGGCAATAGCATGAGCCGCTGCTAGTTTCATTGTTTCGTTGATCTGACGGGCTCTAACATCAATAGCCCCTCGGAATATACCAGGGAAAACCATAACGTTATTCACCTGATTGGGAGCGTCGGAACGGCCCGTTCCAGCTACTTTTGCTCCTGCCGCTTTGGCAACGTCATACATAATTTCCGGCACCGGATTCGCCAACGCCAACACTATGGCGTTCTGGTTCATACTTCCGATAATTTCAGCAGTAAACACATCGGCTGCCGAAACACCGATCAGTACATCCACCCCTTTAGCTATGTCCTTCAAGCTCCCTTGCCGCTTTTCCTGGTTAGTTACTTCGGCGAGTTTGGCTTGTACCCGGTTCATACCGGTTTTTCCGGCATACAAAGTCCCTTTGGAGTCCAGCAGAGTAACATTGTTTGCACCGGCACCAATCAGCAAGTTGGCAATAGCTGTACCGGCTGCTCCCGCCCCGTTCACTACAATTTTTACTGCCGATAACTCTTTTTTTACTAAACGCAACGCACCAATCGTCGCCGCCAAGGCTGCAATGGCAGTTCCATGCTGGTCATCGTGAAATACAGGAATATCCATAATTTCTTTTAATCGGTCTTCAATGTCATAACATTTCGGGGAAGAAAAATCCTCTAGGTTTATCCCTGCAAAAGTAGGCTGCAGACGTTTTACCGTTTCAATGATTTCTTCTGTATCCTTTGTGTCAATGCAGATCGGCACTGCATCGACATCTCCGAAAACTTTAAATAACACCGATTTTCCTTCCATAACCGGTAGGGCAGCTTCCGGCCCGATGTCACCTAAACCCAGTACTCGCGTACCGTCACTGACTACGGCTACCATATTGCCACGGCAGGTATACGCAAAAGACAACTCCTTGTCTTTAACGATTTCTAGACAAGGCTCCGCAACGCCCGGCGTATAAGCCAAACTTAAATCTTTACGGGTAGCTAAAGATACTTTGCTGGCTACTTGCAGTTTTCCCTGATTTTTTTTGTGCAATTGTATTGCTTCTTCTTTTATGCTCACAGTGCATCTCCCTACTCTCTTGATAGCCTTCCTTACTTATGTCAAAGGACATTACCCCAATTATAACCAAAATTTTAATGAATCACAACATACTATAATCGAGTAGGAGGCTACCCATTATTTGAGTAACCGACTTCTCACACCACAAGTTATCGCCCATTCGGGGCAAACTAACATAAGGCTGACGCATATTAGCGTCAGCCTTATGTTTAAAACATCAATTACTTTTTAGCAGCAGCTGCTTCTTCATAGGATTTTACAAGTCTCTTGTAAGTGTCTATTCTTTCGGCCGCATCTTTTGCCGTTTTGTCAAACAATTGATCCGCCACTTCCGGATATTGCTGTTTAAGCGAAGAGTAACGAACTTCGCCCATCAGGAATTCTTTGAAATCAGCAGTCGGCTCTTTGGAATCCAGGCTATATGGATTTTTCCCTTCTTCCAAGAGGGCTGGGTTATACCGGTACATGGACCAGTAGCCGGCGTCAACAGCCTTTTTGGCTTCTAACTGGCTGTTGCCCATACCTACTTTAAGACCATGATTGATGCAAGGAGCATATGCGATGATGAGGGATGGACCCGGATACGCTTCCGCTTCAGCGATTGCTTTAAGAGTTTGGTTTTTGTCCGCACCCATAGAAATCTGGGCTACATAAACATACCCATAGCTCATAGCCATCATACCTAGGTCTTTCTTCTTGGTCCGTTTACCGCTGGCAGCAAATTTAGCAATCGCTGCTGTCGGTGTGGATTTAGAAGACTGGCCGCCGGTGTTGGAATATACTTCTGTGTCAAATACGAACACATTGACATCTTCATTCGAAGCCAATACGTGGTCAAGACCGCCGTAGCCGATGTCATATGCCCAACCGTCGCCACCGAATATCCATTGGGATCGCTTAACAAGGAAGTCTTTGTTTTTGTAGATTTCCTTTAAGAGAGCCTCGTTTGATTTTTCAGTTTCGAGGCAGCTAATGACTTTATCGGCCCGTTCACGAGAACCTTTGCCCTCGTCTTTATGAGCCAGCCACTCTTCCAGGGTCGCTTTAAGCTCAGCACTTACGGAAAGACTAATCGCTTGGGTAATAGTATGTGCCAAGGATTCACGAACTTGTTTAGCCCCCAAGAACATACCCAAACCAAATTCGGCATTATCTTCAAACAGAGAATTTGCCCATGACGGACCATGTCCGCGATGATTGGTCGTATACGGCATGGATGGAGCACTGGCACCCCAAATGGAGGAACAACCGGTTGCATTGGCGATCATCATCCGGTCACCGAAAAGCTGGGTAATGAGTTTGGCATACGGGGTTTCACCGCAACCTGCACATGCGCCCGAAAATTCTAAGAGCGGTTGTTCAAATTGACTGCCCTTAACGGTTTCTTTATTCATGGGGTTAGCCTTAGGCGATAAAGTCATGGCGTAATCCCACAGCGGAGCCTGTTCCATTTGCGTTGCGATAGGTTGCATAACCAGCGCTTTTTCTTTTGACGGACATACTTGAGCGCAGTTGCCACAGCCTACACAATCAAGCGGCGAAACAGCCATTCTGAAGTTCAAGTCCTTAGCCCCAACGGCCGGTTTGGTTGCAAAGCCTGCCGGAGCGGCGTCCACTTCTGCCTGGGTAGCCAACACCGGACGTACCGTAGCATGCGGACAAACGTAGGAACATTGGTTACATTGAATACAATGTTCCATCTTCCATTCCGGAACATTAATTGCAATACCGCGTTTTTCGTAGGCGGCTGTGCCTACCGGGAAGGTACCGTCTTCCATACCTACGAAAGCGCTGACAGGCAAACTGTCCCCTTCCTGGCGGTTCATCGGAATCATAATATTTTGAATGAATTCGGGGGCATCGCTGGCAGCTGCCGCTTCAGCTTGTACGCTCATCCAGGAAGCAGGTATATTTACTTTTACCAACGCATCGACGCCTTTGTCAATCGCAGCGTTGTTCATATCGATAACCTTTTGGCCTTTGGTTCCATAGGAATCAACAACCGCTTGCTTGAGATAGCCGATAGCTTCATCAACAGGAATGATGTTTGCCAGCTTAAAGAATGCCGACTGCATGATCATGTTAATGCGACCGCCAAGGCCGATTCCCTGAGCAATTTTCACTGCATCAACCATATAGAAGTTGATATTGTTTTCCGCAATATACCGTTTCATGGAGGCAGGAAGGTTTTCTTCGACTTCCTGTTGATTCCAGGTACAGTTCAGCAAGAAATTGCCGCCTGGTTTCAAGCCTTCAAGTACGTTATATTTAAGAACATAGGACTGATTATGGCAGGCGATAAAATCTGCTTTATTGATAAGATAAGGCGATTTAATTTGCTTTTTGCCAAAGCGCAGGTGAGAAACGGTAACACCGCCTGATTTTTTGGAGTCATAAGCAAAATAACCTTGAGCAAACATATCGGTATGGTCACCGATAATTTTGATAGCGCTCTTGTTGGCACCAACAGTACCGTCCGAGCCTAAGCCCCAGAACTTACAAGCCGTGGTACCGGCAGGAGTGGTATCCACGTCCTTTCCAACGGTAAGAGAGGTATTCGTAACATCATCCACGATACTGATGGTGAAGTTGTCTTTCGGTTGATCCAGTTTCAGGTTATCATACACCGACACAATGTGGGCCGGAATAACATCTTTGGAACCTAAGCCATAGCGGCCACCGACAATAACGGGCTGCCAGTCTTTGCCGTAGAAAGCGCTCTTTACATCAAGATAGATCGGTTCAGCCAAGGAGCCGGGTTCTTTCGTGCGGTCAAGTACGGCAATCTTTTTAACAGTTTTAGGAATATATTTGAAGAAATGCTCAAGGGAGAACGGACGATACAAATGAATTGTCAGCAAGCCGACTTTTTCGCCTTGGGCATTTAGATAGTCGACCGTTTCTTCAATAGCTTCACAAACCGAGCCCATCGCAACAATCAGACGGTCAGCATCCTTTGCCCCGTAGTAATTAAAGAGATGGTATTCGCGACCGGTTAGTTTGCTGATTTCGGCCATATATTCTTCCACAATTTCCGGTGTAACTTCGTAGAAACGGTTAGATACTTCACGTTCCTGGAAATAAATATCAGGATTCTGCGCAGTACCACGTACTACCGGATGGTCCGGGTTAAGAGCCCGACGGCGGAAATCATCCAAAGCATTAGTATCTACTAATTTTCCGAGGTCATTATAATCTAGAAGTTCTATTTTCTGCACTTCGTGTGAAGTTCTAAAACCGTCAAAGAAATGCAGGAACGGAACACGACCTTTAATAGCTGCTAAGTGAGCAACAGCAGCAATATCCATAACCTGCTGAACACTGCTTGACGCAAGCAATGCAAACCCGGTTTGTCTGGCCGCCATTACATCCTGATGATCGCCAAAAATATTCAAGGAGTTGGCCGCTAAGGCACGCGCGCTTACATGAAATACCGTCGGCAATAACTCCCCAGCAATTTTATACATGTTAGGTATCATAAGAAGTAACCCTTGCGACGCAGTGTATGTAGTAGTAAGTGCACCAGCTTGCAAGGAACCGTGCACGGCACCCGCTGCTCCACCTTCCGATTGCAGCTCTACCACTTTCACAGGTTGCCCAAAAATATTTTTTCTGCCTTCGGCAACCCATTCATCAACACTTTCCGCCATCGGTGAAGACGGGGTAATCGGGTAGATGGCCGCAACTTCAGTAAAAGCATACGAAACATGAGCTGCTGCTGTGTTACCATCCATTGTTTTTGTCTTTTTCATGAATCTACCTTCTTTCGCGCAAATTTTCTGGCAAAGGGGTTATATACATTCGTCGTAGGCCGGTTTACCGACCTACGACGATGTTTTTAAAATAAATCTATGAGTTATAACTTATTTGCATCAATAGTATACCATGTTATAGCTTTAAGAAAAAGTAGGAAATTTTATTTATTTCCTTTATTTTATGTTTATATTTTCACATGAAATGCTTCAATAATATTCTGTGTCACTAGCAAAACACCACAACTGGCATGTGACCCGCCTCGCGGCAGCGCCGCGCTTCCAGGATTAAAGACTAAGACATCCTCCAGTCGCAGCATGGTAGGAACATGCGAGTGTCCGTACACAACCGCGTCTACCCCATACTGCCGCGCCCACCAGACAAGCGTTTCTGTTAACTCTCCCCTTTGGTAGCGATGACCATGGGTAAGCCAAATTCTTTTGTTATCGATATCTATAAACTCATCCACTTTTGCATCGCTGGAACCGTCACAATTACCGGCAACCGCTACCACCGGCAAGCCGGAAAGTTTGGCCAGAACCTGGCTGTCTCGACTATGGTCTCCCGCGTGAAACCACATATCTACCTGTCCGACGATGTCTATTGCCCGCTTTATGGTTGAGGTATGTCCATGTGTATCACTAATAACCCCTATTCTCATGATAGTACCTCATTAGTTGCTGAGCTAGGTTTCGAACCGCCTGTCCCCTGTGACTTACTGAATTTTTCTCCTCTGACGATATCTCCGCCAGCGATTTGCCCTTAGCCGGAAGATAAAATAAGGGATCATACCCAAAACCACCTAGCCCGCACCCTTCATTCAGTATCATCCCTTCTAGAGTTCCGTCAGCTGTTAAAAGCGTGCCGTCCGGATCGACATAGGCCAAAACACAACGAAACCGAGCGGTGCGTTGCTCCACCTCTACTCCGACAAGTTCATGTAAAAGCTTTTGATTGCATTCCTCGGACGAAGCTCCCTCCCCGGCATAACGAGCCGAATACACGCCTGGCGCTCCATGGAGTGCATCAACTTCCAATCCCGAATCATCCGCTAAACAAGGCTTTCCGGTAAGCAGCGAATAATGAGTCGCCTTGAGTATGGCATTAGCTGCAAAAGTTTTCCCTGTTTCTTCGGCTTCCGGTAAAGATTCCCTTAGTTCGGCTAGTGAAACTAAGGTTACAGGTAATCCCACCAGCGCAAGCGCCAATTCTTTCACCTTTCCTTGATTGGTAGTAGCAACTATAATTTCCTTCATCCTTCGCGACCCACCCGCCAGGCAAGTTCACCCAGAATATCTTTTTGATACTCAATCAATTCATTAATCCCTTTTTCTCCGGCGGATAACAAGTATTCTAATTCCGCTTTGGTAAAAGGACGTTTTTCTCCTGTCCCCTGAACCTCGACCATTTCACCGTTGCCGGTCATCACAACATTTAAATCCACCATCGCCCGGCTGTCCTCTTCATAACAAATATCCAGCAAGACCTCGTTATCTACAATTCCAACACTGACCGCCGCTAAAAAATCAGTTAGGGGAAATACTTTTCCTTCAGTATAAAGCCCGTTCACCGCATCAAACACAGCAATAAAAGCTCCTGTAATCGCCGCGGTACGGGTTCCTCCGTCCGCCTGAATAACATCGCAATCAATCCATATGGTCCTTTCCCCTAAAGCCGTTAGGTTGGTTACGCTTCGAAGCGCCCGTCCGATTAACCGCTGAATCTCGTGCGTTCGGCCTGTTAGTTTTCCCTTCGCGGCTTCCCGAATATTACGTGATTTGGTCGACCGCGGCAACAATGAATACTCGGCTGTAATCCACCCTTCTCCTGTGCCTTTCATAAAGGGTGGCACCTTCTCTTCCACCGTAGCGGCACAAATCACTTTTGTATCCCCGAATTCAATCAGCACCGAACCTTCGGCATGCTTTAAATAATTACGGGTAATCCTAACCGGTCTAAGCTCCTGCGCCTGCCTGCCATCTACTCTTGCCATGCATTTGCCTCCTTGAATCAATTAAAAAAATCTTTCAACCACATCATTTTCTCTGTCCTGAAGAATATACTGCTGAAATCCGCCTCTTCTTTTTTCTGTTTCCACAGCCTCCTTGGCTTGTTCCCGGCATCGTCTGCAAGGCTGCCGCGGAATCACTGCGGCAAACGCCGACTTATAGGAAGAATGCTGCCCGTTTGATTGGGTCTTCACCGTCATAAATCCTTGACATTCCGGGCACAAACGAAGGTATTCAACCTGTTCTTCCATAATCTCGCTGGAATCGTAATAAATATTTCTTTCCCGTTCCCAATACTCCCCGGCTTGAGTAAGCGCCTTACTTTTTAGCTCATTTCGCCTCAACCACATATTTTTTTGTTCGGCCACAATGCTTTGAATAATAGCCGTATTAGCGGCGCGAGTCATTGGTGCGGCCTTACAGTCCGGTTCAATCACCTTGCTATAATCTAGCCCAGCCATCGCCAATATAATACCTGTATTTACATAAGGAAGGGCCGTTTCAATAGAATACCCGCCTTCCAGAACCGCGATATCCGCCTTAAGTTTGTCCGCCAGCCGGGCATATCCTTGCGCCGTGATTGCCATACCGGCTAGCGGATCGCTGTAATGATTATCTTGTCCAGCCGAATTAATAATAATGTCAGGAGCAAACTCGTCCAATACCGGCAATACCAGTTCATCCAAAACATAATGCAACCCCTCGTCAGTCGTTCCCGGAGGTAAAGGTATATTTATAGTGGTCCCTAAAGCTTGCGGGCTACCCAGTTCTTGGGTAAAGCCACTTCCCGGATACAACGTGCGTCCATCCTGATGAAAAGAAATAAATAAAGTATCCGGGTCATGATAGTATATATCCTGCGTTCCATCACCGTGATGGACATCGGTATCAACAATGGCGACCCGGCCAACTCCCAAATGACGCCGTACATATTCGATCATAATAGCTTCTATATTAATCGTACAAAAGCCGCGTGCTCCATGTACCACCCTCATGGCATGATGTCCCGGCGGCCTAACCAACGCAAAAGCTCTTTGAACTTCCCCTTTAAGCACCGCTTCCGCTGCCGTGATAGCCCCCCCTGCCGAGATTAAATGAGCGTCCGTAATCAAGGAACTAACATCGGGTACGGCAAGATGCACTCTTTCTACATCTCGAACAGTAGCCAAACGCGGCTTATATTCGTGAATTCCCGGTATATCAAGAAGGCCTTCCTCCACTAATTGGTCCCGGGTATATAACAACCGTTCTTCCCGTTCCGGATGTGTGGGGCTGATCGCCCAATCAAAAGCCGGAAAGAAAACCAGGCCTAACGGGTTTGCCTGCATGTCTCTCCCCCCTCTGCCGTCACGCCGGTCAGAACTCCCGGCTTAATCTGCATCTGACAGGTTATGATCTTGCCCGCCGTCCGAAACCCGCGTACTAAGTTAAATTCTTCCTTATATACCATTTCTGCCTGGCCAACGGACATACCTTCCTTCGTTGCCCGCTCGGTTAAATACTTTTTTGCCGCACTCTCTGCTTCGGCCAAAGAATAACGTTTCTCCTCCAGCGGTGCATGAATTCCCAATTCTGCCACCGTAAAATACCTTTTATCGGTATCCGCCCTGAGTGTTACCATCAGGGTTGGCTGCGCTACCGCCGCTCCGACGGCGTTGGCCACCATCGCCCCCTTAGGTACACTAGCAGCGATCCCAAGTTTTTCGGCAACCAAAGGCGAAAGTCCCTCTGCCGCACCGCCTACCCCAACTACCCTGCCGGGGGAAATGGGTTTGCTGAAAACAATATCCTCTACCCGTTCAACCGGTTCGGCGGCTTGCGCCGCAATCATATTACCAATCGCTGCAGCGATTTTCTCTGCCGCCACATCCAATACTTCTCTGGCTACAAGCCCGACCTCTTCTTCCTCTCGTGCTAATACTTCCATCGCCGCTCTTGCTTTGGCCCTGTCGCCAAATGAGGCGAAGCCTGCCACAATCATCGCATCAGATACGGTAGGGACTTGACCGCCAAGTGCCATAGGCGGTCCCAGGCGATCAGGTCCAACCGTTAACTCCCCTCTCGTTTGCCTCCGTACAGCACTGTCGCCACCAATGCCCACCGATTGTAACCAAAAAGAGCGTACCGCTGTAGGATACCCGTTTATCATAGCTCCCCGCTGTACAAAGAGCGGTAACCCATTGCGCCACAAACC
>JAGGAE010000098.1 GCA_017889725.1 Bacillota bacterium
TAATCAGCACGGCAAGTATCGCCAGTACCAGCCCCAGATTGATATAAGAGCCGCTGAAAAATTGGGTTAAGGCATCCATCCTGAGCGAAGCCTCGGAAGGAAGATAGCGGGACTCCGTTTCGAAAGAACCTTTAAAATAGGCAGGCACCGTGTAATATACTACCCAGTAGGCAACCCAATTCAGCATAATCGTCGATACGACCTCATGCACATTATAGCGCGCTTTGAGCAGCCCTGGCAACGTGGCCCACAACGCTCCACCAACCAGTGCCACCAGTATCATAAGCGGCAGCAGTACCGGCTTAGGCAAGTTCAAGCTAAGCCCCAGAGCAGTAGCACAAAAACCGCCAAACAACATCTGTCCGGCCGCCCCGATATTAAACAGCCCTGTTTTAAAAGCAAAGGCTACGGATAGTCCGGTGAAAATCAAAGGGGTCGCGGTCGCCAGCGTATTGCCGATTCGTTCCACGCTCATAAGTGAACCGCGCAGCAAAAATTTATAGCCGGTCAAAGCGCTGCTGCCGGTAATTTCCATAAAAACCGCCCCGGCAACTAACCCAAGCAAAATGGCACACAAGAGAACCACTGCTTCTTTTTTAACCTTGCGTTTTAGCCATGACCTCACGCTTGTTCCCCCTTCCGGACTCCGGCCATCATACAGCCGATTTCACTTTCATTAGTCTCATTAGCATTAACCATTCCGATAAGCTCGCCATTACAGATAATGGCAATACGGTCAGCGATATTCAATATTTCATCCAGTTCGAGGGAAACAAGGAGTACCGCCTGTCCGACATCCCGTTGCTCCACCAGCCTTTTATGAATATACTCTATAGACCCGACATCCAAACCGCGCGTTGGCTGAACAGCAATAAGCACGTTTGGGGAAAGATGGATTTCTCTGCCGATAATCGCTTTCTGTTGGTTACCCTGTCTTCCGGCACGTGCGCCAACCCTTCGTTAATTCTTTCTCTTATGCTCAACCCTGTTATATCCTTGCCCTTTAACCATACCTTGCCGCTTTCCGCTTTTCGTAGCCCGGTTATGGTTTCCACCAGTTCCGTCTGTCCATTACCGTCTACACCCGCTATACCTACAATTTCACCGGCCCGAACTTCTATGGAAAACTCTTTCAGCGCCGGAACTTTGCTATTATTGAGCACTGTCACCCCATCCACCTTCAGAAGGGTTGAGCCCGGCTGGCAAGGCTTCTTATCTACTTTAAACGAAACCTGTCGCCCTACCATCATTTGTGCCATTTCTTTTTCGCTGGTATCGACCACATTGACAGTGCCAATATACTTACCACGCCGAATAACTGTACAGCGGTCGGCAACCGCCTTTATTTCCTTCAATTTATGAGTTATAAGAATGATAGACTTTCCTTCGGCAATAAGATTTTTCATGATCTTCATCAACTCGGTGATTTCCTGTGGCGTAAGCACGGCGGTAGGCTCATCAAAAATCAGCACCTCGGCATTTCGATACAACATCTTAAGGATTTCTACCCGCTGCTGCATACCAACAGACACATCTTCAATTATCGCATCAGGATCAATATTTAATCCATACCGATCCGATAATTCCCGGATGCGTTTTGCCGCTGCTTTACTATTGACAAATCCCAGGCGGTTTGGTTCCAGACCTAAAATAATATTTTGGGTTATAGTAAAGTTATGTACCAGTTTAAAATGCTGATGCACCATTCCAATTCCTAGGTCATTGGCCACATTCGGATTCCCAATCTGTACTTTTTGACCCCGCACTAAAATTGTGCCGCCGTCCGGCTGATACAATCCGAATAAAATACTCATCAGCGTTGACTTGCCCGCCCCATTTTCACCTAACAGGGCATGAATTTCTCCCTGTTTAAGCTTGAGCGTAATATCATCATTAGCTACGATACCTACAAATTCTTTACGTATGCCTTGCATTTCCACGACATACTCCATGCACCTGTTCCTCCCATATACTTACATATTTGTTCAAGGATAAACGCAATAAAGAAAGAATGAGTCCGAAAGAAAAGCAGTCTCTTCTTCAGACTCATTCTACATTGAACCCTTCGTTACCTTCCGGCACGTATTTTTATCAGCAGAAGTCACCATGCGGCAGATATCTACCTGACTTTACTTACTTAATAAGACCTTCGCCTTTATCAGCTACAACTACTTCCCCGCTCTGCAGCTTAGCGAAAATATCAGCCACTTTGCTGATTACCTCCGCACTTAAATTAGGATTCTTCTCCGGAAGGCCAATCCCCTTATTTTTCGCATTAAACGTCAGCGTCTGTCCGCCAGGGAACTTACCGTCTTTCAAGCTTTTCACCATATCATAGGTCGCCTGATTTACATATTTCATCGCCGAAGTCAAAACAACCGACTTGGTCTTGTCCGCATCATAGAAGCCTTGCGTATACTGGTCGATATCCACGCCAACCACCCATACCGGATTTCCGGCTTTCGTCCGGGAAATGGCTTCGTTGATAACGCCGGTACCTACGCCGCCCGCGGCGGCAAAGATTACCTTAACGCCCTTGTCATACATTTGCGCCGCCAGCTGCTGTCCGGCCGCTACGTCGCTGAAAGTACCCTGGTATATGATATTTTCCGCTTTCAGTGAAACCGAAGTACCTAAATTGGCGTTAGCATATTTGATACCTTGCTGGAAACCCCAATTAAACTTTTGTACCGCCGGGATTTCCATACCACCGATAAATCCGACATCTCCGCTTTTTAGTTGCAGAGCGGCGGCAACACCGGCAATAAACCCGGCCTCATGTTCCGCAAAATTAATTGCCACCGTATTGCTGGCTATTTTTATTTTCGAATAGTCACTGCCGGGATGAGGTACACCGTCGATAATAACAAATTTGGTATCAGGATATTTTTCCTGGGCACTGAAAATCGAATTCTCGAATTTAAAACCCGGAGTTACAATCATTAGTGCGCCGGCATCATGGAGATTGGCAATCTCTTTGTCATAATCGGCTTGTGTAGTACCCGAAGGCTTGAGATACTTCGGTTTATAGCCAAGCTCCGCTCCAGCCTTGCCCAGCCCCTCCCAAGTCCCCTGATTGAACGACTTATCATCAATGGTTCCTGAGTCGGTTACCATGCCGATCATACCAGCGTCCGACTTCGAATCCTGACCGCCAGAACAGCCGGTAAAAACCAATAGCATTAATACGCCGACCAATAAAAATAGCAGCTTTTTATTACTCATGTTTTACCCCCCGCATTAAGATGTTCTGCTAATAATTGTAATCGTATATACCTCATAAACAAAAGGACACATGTCCTCTTTTTTCTACAAAATATCGGTTATTTTTGTCTACCTTATTTTTCCCGTTTGGCCCCTTCCACAATAGCAACGCCGGCACTCGTGCCCAGTCGGTCCGCTCCCGCTTCCAGCATCGCCTTTGCCGATTCGTAGCCCTTTATACCGCCGGAGGCCTTAATAAATATTTTATCACCCACACAGCGACGCATAAGTCTGACATCCTCTACTGTAGCCCCGCCGGTAGAAAAACCGGTAGAAGTTTTGACAAAATCGGCTCCGGCCACCACAGTAGCCAAGCAGGCTCGTTCCTTCTCTTCCTCGGTTAACAAGCAGGTTTCAATAATAACCTTAACCAGCGCTTTACCTTTTACCGTTTGAACCACGGCGGCAATATCTTTCTCTACATTGTCCCAGTCTCCGGCTTTTGCCGCGCCGATATGTATCACCATATCCACTTCAGTTGCCCCATTTT
>JAGGAE010000047.1 GCA_017889725.1 Bacillota bacterium
CTCAAGAGCTATACAGCATGGTTGGGGACATAAATGGGTAATTGTAGGTAGGCAGGGATATGAGGGTAGTATGGAGAATTCTGAAAAATGGAAAAAAGCGGTTGTGTTTCAGGAGGTGGATTTATGGCAATTAAACTGGAAGTGGCGCGAGAAATATTGATTAATCAGGCTGGGCCTGTAGTAAAAGAGCAGATAGATTTATGGGAATGTCATCAGCGCGTGCTGGCTGAAACGGTGGTAGCCGGGACGGATTTTCCACCGTTTGACCGTTCGCCGTTAGATGGCTATGCTCTTATTGCCGAGGAGGTATTTTCTGCAACTGCAGATAGACCGGTCAGACTTAAGGTGGTAGATAATATTCCTGCTGGCAGTACGCCCGACAAGACCATTGAGTCAGGCTGTGCGGCCAGAATTATGACAGGAGCGCCGCTTCCCGACGGCGCTACCGGTGTGGTGAGGCTAGAAGATACCTTGACCGAAGAGGATGAGGTGGTAATACTTGCCGGAGTTGGTGTAGAGAAGAATATCTGCCGTTGTGGAGAGGAAATAAGAACCGGAGAAACAATCGTTGCAGCAGGCAGTGTCATTAATGCCGGGGCTATGGGGGTGCTGGCACTTTTAGGATATGCTCGACCATGGGTATATAAAAAACCTAGGGTGTTTCTTTTGGCTACAGGAAGTGAGATTGTGGATGTGGAAAACCCTCTTACAACGTTAGGCCATATACGCAATTCTAACAGTTATATGCTAGCGGCGCAGGTCCGCGAGGCGGGGGCGGAACCGGTGTTTGGCGGAAGGGCCAAAGACCAGGTGTCTGAAATAATAAACAAAATACAAGAAGCCGATGACTGTGATGTTGTGGTTACAACCGGCGGGGCGTCGGTTGGTGACTATGATTTAATTGGGAAGGTTTATAATACGCTTGGAATAAGCGTTCTTTTCGAACGGGTTGGTATGAAGCCAGGCATGCCGGTGGTAGCGGGAGTTAAAAAAAACAAGGTGTACATAGGGCTTTCCGGCAACCCGGCAGCTGCGGCAAATGCTTTCGAACAACTGGCAAGGCCGCTGCTGCAAAAAATGGGTGGCCAAAGTCAGTGGAGCCGTCCTAAAACACGGGCGATATTAAGCACTGCATATATAAAGAGTTCAGGACCGGTAAGATTTGTTTGGGCGCGTTTGTTTAGTGATAGAGGAAAACTTTTCGTTCAGCCTTTAGCTCACCAAGGTAACGGAATGCAAAAATCGGCGCTGTGGGCGAATTCTTTAATCGTTATCCCGGAAAAAAGTCCACCGCTTGAAGCGGGGAGCGAAGTAGAAGTGCTTCTCTTAGGGCCAATCGTAGGTGAGGATTAGTGGCGTGAGGTAACCGCCAGGCTTTGTTCAGTTTCATCGAGGGTTATTGCTGCCGACAGTATTACGAGTTTTTTCATTTCCGGTGTATCTTTAATGGTCTGAAGAACGGCTTCTTTAAATTGGGGATTATTCATAAGTTTAAGAACAGCGGTTTGCATTTCCGGTGTTTGGACACTTTCGGCCACCGCTGACGCTATTTCCGGAGATTTAACGACTTCTGTCAGGCGAGCTTTTCCTTCAGGTGAATTCAAATAGTCTAGCATCAGATTTTTCAGGGTAGTTTGAACTTGGGGGTTATCCAGGGTAGCTTCAATGACGGTGTGGGCCAGTTTTTGATCGATTGCTGACCGTTGCTGTCCCCAGATATACGTGTTGAGAAAAAAAAGCGCAATTAACCAAAAGCCTAACAATATAACTAGGCCGCTGGTTAGACCGGCTGCTAGCCAGGGAGAAAATCTTTGTAGCACGATGCCATCTCCTTTGGTGTTTTGAATAGAGTTTCCGGTTAGGGGTAACTTTATACCCAGATAAGCGTAGTTCTGTAAGTGGCAACGCTTTAGAGTTTTTTACGCGCAAAAAGGAAACACTATAACAAAACTATTGGAAGGATGAGGGGTTATGCAGCGCTTTGTCCCCGTTCGGGCATATTTCGAACCACGATCCGTGGAGTATCCGCTGGGGAAAAAGCTTTATAACCAGCTAACTGATATGGGGGTTTCCGTCAGGATGACGAGTTCTCATAACCGGGTGACCGGTTTGCCGGGAAAGAGTTCTGTTGAAGCGTATTGTCAGGCCAAGCAGACTTTAGTGGTGGGAGTACGACAAATACGTGATTTTGCCACCTGTAAACCATCTGCTCATTATCAAATTCCGCTGGCTACCAGTTGCCCGGGCATGTGTGAATATTGTTATCTGGCTACAACGCTAGGAAAGCGACCATATCTTAGGGTATATGTAAATATTGAGGAAATCTTGGAGAAAGCCCAGAAGTATATACATGAGCGTCAGCCAGAGATTACTGTTTTTGAAGGGGCTGCTACTTCTGACCCCATCCCAACGGAGTACCTTACCGGACTGTTATATAGAACGATTGAGTTTTTTGGCCTGCAGCCAAACGCCAAGTTTCGGTTTGTTACAAAACATACGGATATTGATTCTTTGTTGACAGCCAGGCATAATGGGAATACCCGATTTAGGTTTAGTTTGAATACCCAAACGGCAATTTCCCGTTATGAACACGCGACGCCGTCTTTAGAAAAGCGAGTGGAGGCGGCGGTAAAAGTAGCGGAGGCCGGGTATCCTTTAGGGTTTATTATTGCTCCTATATTTTTTGCGCCCGGATGGCAGGAGGAGTATGGCGGGTTAATTACGGATCTGGCCGTTGAACTACCTGAATCGGCTAAGCGGAATTTGACGTTTGAATTCATTACTCACCGCTTTACTAAGCGGGCTAAGGCTACGATTACGGAAGTATTTCCTAATACTCAACTGCCATTGGCAGAAGACGAACGGAAATACAAGTTTGGTCAATTCGGGTATGGAAAATATATTTATGATCCGGATACTATGGAAGAAATAAAAAGTTTTTTAGTCAGGCGGTTGGCGGAAAGATTTCCAGCGGCAAAGGTAGAGTATTTTGTTTAAAGGGCTGACTTAGGATGGTCAGCCCTGCTTTAGTATCTTTCCCTGGTTTTAGGTTATCAAGAAGGGATTGACTGTACGAAATTTTGAATTTGGACAGGAGGAAAAAGTAACAATTCTGAGGAAAGTTAAAACACATAGAAAATGGTACCGACAGATGGAAAGGTACGGGGAACCGGGGGGATAGAGTGATTCTTGGAGTGGGAATAGATATTGTTGAAATAGATCGTATCGAAAAAGCGGTGCGGCAGCCTCGCTTTATGTCCAGAGTGTTCACTCAAAAGGAGCGAACCTATTGCGACAGCCGGAAAAGCCAGAGTGCGGCCTCTTATGCGGCCCGGTTTGCGGCAAAGGAAGCGGTGTTCAAGGCTTTGGGCACGGGTATGATAAAGGGAAGCTGGCTTGATGTTGAGGTGCTGCCAAATTCATCCGGGCAGCCGGAGGTCACTCTCAGTGGCTATTATCGTGAACTGGCAAGAGAAAAAGGGGTAGGCCAAATACATATTTCATTGACGCACGCGCGCTCTTATGCCGCTGCGCAAGTGGTTTTGTGGGGAGGGGTGGACAATGAAGGTTACAACGGCAAATGAAATGCGGCAAGTGGACAGTCGGGCGATAGAAGAATTTGGTATCCCTAGTCTTGTGTTAATGGAAAATGCCGGATACAAAGTTGCGAAAGCGGTGGACGATTGTTTGGGCGGGGTACAGAATAAAAAAGTTTGTATTTTTTCCGGCAAAGGCAATAATGGTGGTGACGGGTTTGTTGCCGCACGGCATTTGGAAAATATGCAGGCCAAAGTCAAAGTGTTTTTGCTTGGTACTAAGGCTGAGGTTAGCGGGGATGCAGCAGTTAACCTCAAGATTTTGCTGCTATCCGGTATAGATGTTGTCGAGATAACCGGAGAGCGGGATATGGATAAGGTAAAAGTCGCGGTCGCTTTTGCTGACTGTTTGATTGATGCGTTGCTTGGCACGGGGGTTCATGGAGAAGTTAACGGCAATTTGGCGGACTTGATAGGGATTATGAATGGTGCGGCAATTCCGGTGATTGCGATTGATATTCCTTCAGGCATTCATGCCGATACAGGACAGGTGTATGGTACGGCTGTCAGAGCCAGCAATACGGTTACCTTGGCTCTCGCCAAGCCGGGCCTTTTTTTTCAACCCGGTGCCAGCTTGGCGGGCGAAGTTATCGTTGCTGATATTGGTATTCCAAAAGCTGTGATTGACAGGGGCGAGATTAAGCAAAATTGTATAACTGAAACAATGGTCAGAAATTTGCTGCCCGTAAGGCAGCCCTGGCTGCATAAAGGTGCATGCGGGCGAGCACTGGTTGTAGCGGGCTCGCCGGGATTGTCTGGGGCGGCGGTTCTTGCCGCCTGGGCCGCAAGTCGTGCCGGGGCGGGGTTGGTAACCTTGGCGACAGCCAAGCACCAACAGGAAATTGTTGCGGGTATGATTGCTGAGGTAATGACCAAGGCTCTGCCGGAGACTTCTACGGGTGTGATAGGCACTGAGGCGGCAACGGTTGTCAGCCATCTTTCCGCGAACTTTAATGTATTGGCGATTGGCCCGGGCCTTGGTCGCGATGAGAATACGGCGGTTGCTGTGCGGGATATTATTAGTCAGGCACAGTGTCCGTTGGTGATCGATGCCGATGGACTCCAGGCGTTGGTCGGCAAAACTGGAATGTTAATAGAGGCGGCCTCGGTGTCGGTACTTACGCCGCACGCCGGAGAAATGAGCCGATTGACCGGTTTGGCGATAGACTATATTAATGCCAATAAGTTAACTGTTGCTAGGGACGCGGCGATGGAGTGGGGGGCAATTGTAGTGTTGAAAGGGCCGGGAACGGTAGTTGCATTTCCAGACGGGGAAGTATTTATCAATACTACAGGAAATGCCGGAATGGCCACGGGCGGCACTGGTGATGTTCTGACCGGTGTTATTGCCGCTTTTATTGCTCAGGGGCTTTCCAGCCATATGGCGGCTGTTGCCGGAGTATATATTCATGGTTTGGCAGGCGATATTTCTGCCTCTAACGGAATGATCGGTATGGTGGCAGGGGATGTTGTTACTGCTCTTCCGGCGGCAATACAGAAGGTTGTAGGCTGATGGTAGCTTGCTATATGGAAAAGATGTAAAATGTTGAATCCTTTGGCATAATTTACGGCTTGAACAAGCATACTTAACATGGTAGAGTAAAACGTGAGAGTACTATAGTAGGTAACGTGGGAATAAGTATATATAAATGATGTTGACACTTATATATAACAATCTATATAATTAGTATATAACTAGGTGCCTTTAAATAGCGGGGGTGATGATGTGGCCGAGTTAAGACGTATCATGATTAGCATCCCGAACAGTCTGTTGCAGGAAGTCGACGGAATTATTGCTATGGAAAAACTTAGTCGCAGTCAGTTTGTGCGGGAGGCTATGCGCCTGTATATTGAAGAACGTAAGCGTAAAGCAGTGCGCGACATGATGCGTAAGGGATATCAGGAGATGGCCATTATCAACTTAACACTCGCTGAGGAAGGCCTGTCTGCCGACGTGGAAGTGTATGATATGATGCCCACTTTGTTAGTGGAGCGTGAATAGGCATGGTCGTTAAACGCGGTGATATTTATTATGCTAATTTAAGTCCGGTGGTTGGTTCGGAGCAGGGCGGGCATCGACCGGTATTGGTGGTGCAAAATGATGTTGGTAATAAGTATAGTCCAACAGTAATTGTTGCCGCTATCACCTCGCAGATATCCAAGGCGAAGTTGCCTACTCATGTAGAAATAAATGCGAAGCAGTTTAATCTGGATAAAGATTCGGTTATTCTATTAGAGCAAATGCGGACGATTGATAAACGGCGTTTAAAGGAAAAGGTCACGCATCTGAGTGAAGAAATCATGGGCAAAGTGGATGAAGCAATCAGAATAAGTTTAGGGTTGGTGCAACTCTAGTTTACGGATAGGCGGTGTGACTGCCTATTTTTAATTTGTGGCAATCCTGATTTCCCCATCCGCCAAATCAAATCTTTCTGTGTAAATTTTACATATTATTGGGATAAACCCTGCAGGATTTAGTATTTTATACACGAATTCAATCATAAGACGTCGCAATGTGGGGGAGTGGTAGTGTGCGTCGCGCCATAGGTTTATTGATATTTTATGCTGTAATTGGAACAGTTTTTGGAAGCACAACAGATGTAGTTTTGGCTGCAGCTCAGGGCGGAGCTAAACCATCTGTAGCGGTGGCGACCAAGAGGCTGGCTGAACTTACTCAGGTGCGGTGGGCAATACATACCGATGCGGCTACCGGTGGGAGTAAAATAAGAATTGTGGTTGATGTGTCCGATCAGGTTGATGCATCAAGCGAAATTTTATCAACGCCAACTCCCAAACTGGTAATCACGGTGAAAGGAGCTCGCCTGGGGAAAGTTCCAAAGGCGATCGCTATGGACGGAAAAATCGCCGATGGGATAAGTATAGAGGCCGATGAGGAGAAAAACACCAGAATTGTCATTGATCTTCCGTTAATGATTGATGAGGATAATGTAAAAGTATTTACACTGCGCAAAGATCCTGTAACCAAGCGACCAAACCGGATTGTAATTGATATCGATAAGCCTGTTCCGCCGGTGGAGTTTTCTTTTACACCGGGGCTTAGAAATAAAGTAATTGTTTTAGACCCTGGTCATGGAGGCAGCGATCCGGGCGCTATCGGGTTAAATAAGACAATGGAAAAGGATGTCACGTTGGCAGTTGCCCAGATAGTAAAGAATTTATTGGTGAGTGAAGGTGCTGTGGTGGTAATGACCCGTGCTGATGACCGGGATGTATTTGCGCCTAATGCCACGGCGGTTGATGAGCTCAAGGCCAGGACTACCGTTGGCAATAGCCGGAAAACAGATATTTTTGTAAGTATTCATGCGGACTCCTGCCCCGCTCGGTCTGCTGGGGGAACTACAGCTTACTATTATCAGAAGACGAGGTATGATGCGTTGTTGGCGCAGAATTTAGAGTCGGGGATGATTGACAAGGGGAATTTGTATGAGCGTGGAGCCGCTACTGCCAATTTCTATGTCATTAAACGAACGATGATGCCTGCCGCCTTAGTCGAACTTGCTTTTATATCTAACCCAGACGAAGAAAAGCTGTTAGTAAGCAACAGTTTTCAGCAAAAAATCGCCCAGGGAATTGTTGATGGTATGAAAAACTTTTTTGAACAGGCAGCTAATCTGGGAGGGGCAAAGAGATGATAGGAAGTTTTAAAATAATGTTCCTGATTGTTTTGCTGGTTTTGGTTAATTTGTTGACCGGGTGCCAGCCAAATTCGGGGGAACAAGGGGAAAAGCAGCAAACCTCTCAAGAAATAGTTAAAACATTGCCTGTCGCTGGTCAAGATAATGCGGCTAAAACACAACGCATTGTGGTTTATCGGGCGACAAAAGATGCCCGGTATTTAGTACCGGAGGTACACGAAGTTCCACAGAATGACCATCCGGTTAAAACGGCGTTGGAACTTTTGTTAACAGATTCGCATAACCCGGATACTATTTTCTTATTGCCACCGGGAACTAAGCTTCGGGGCGTTAGTGTTAAAAATGGAGTGGCGTACGTCGATTTCAATGAGAAGTTAATTAAGGGGAGTAACGAGGGATCTACGGGCGAAATGCTGATGGTTGCGGCTATTGTTAATACCCTGACAGAGTTTTCCGAGATTGACAAAGTCCAGATTATGGTCGAGGGGAAAAAGGTAGATACTTTGGCTGGGCATATGGATGTCAGTGAGCCGCTGAGCCGCTCGGAAAAAATTATTAAGAAGTCCTTGTAGTAAGCTGAAGTATCTGATAAGATAGAAAAAACAATTTAATATATACACCACTAGGGGGGCACGAACGTGCTGAGAGGTAAAAACCGACCCTTAGAACCTGATTCTGGATAATGCCAGCGTAGGGAAGTGGTTCAAGCCGATTAGGATGTATCCTACCGCAGCCATTTAACTATGTTAGATGGCTGCATTTTTATTTGAAAATTTAGGAGGTTGTTTATGGCTACGCAAATGCAAACGGCGCGGGCTGGTAAAGTTACAAAAGAAATGGAGGCGGTTGCAAAAAAGGAAGGTATTAGTGTAGAGCTTCTTCGTGAACGGGTCGCCCAGGGAACGATTGCGATTACGGCTAATGTCAATCATAATAGTTTACAGCCACGAGGGTTTGGTTTAGGGCTGAGAACCAAAGTTAATGCCAATATTGGAACTTCAAGCGCATTTCCGGACGTTGCGCCGGAACTAAAAAAACTGCAGGTGGCTATTGAGGCCGGTGCGGATGCGGTCATGGATTTAAGCACCGGGAATATGATTGACTATTCCCGCCGTGAAATTATAAGGTATTCTACTATTCCTGTAGGTACAGTACCTATTTATCAGGCCACAGTCGAAGCGATACAAGAGCGGGGGTCTATCGTCGGTATGACCGGTGACGATATATTCCAGGTGATTGAAAAACAGGCGAAAGACGGAGCTGATTTTATGACGGTTCACTGTGGTATTACGCAAGACGGTATCCAAGGAATGCGTCGTAATGGGCGGGTTACCGATATTGTAAGTCGCGGAGGTTCGTTTATCACCGGTTGGATGTTACATAATGACAAAGAGAATCCGTTGTATGAGCGGTATGATGAATTATTGGATATTTGTGCCCGCTATGACGTGACAGTGAGCTTAGGGGATGGTATGCGTCCCGGGTGTTTAGCAGATGCTACCGACCGGACTCAGATGAATGAATTGCTGACACTGGGAGAACTAGTAGACCGCGCCTGGGCTAAGGGCGTCCAAGTCATGGTGGAAGGTCCGGGGCATGTTCCTTATAATCAGATTGAAGCCAATGTTATTTTGGAAAAGCGTGTCTGTAAAGGGGCGCCGTTTTATGTATTGGGGCCATTGGTTACCGATGTGGCACCGGGGTACGACCATATTACGGCAGCAATTGGCGGAACATTAGCCGCTTCTGCAGGGGCTGATTTTCTATGTTATGTTACTCCGGCAGAGCATTTGGGATTGCCTTCGCTAGAAGATGTACGTCAAGGGGTCATTGCTTCCAGAATTGCCGGGCACGCCGCCGACCTTGTAAAAGGGGTTAAGGGAGCCTGGGAATGGGATCTGGCTATGGCAAAAGCCCGCAAAGCGTTGGATTGGGAAAAACAAATTCAATTGGCGATTGATCCAGTGACGGCGGCAAAATACCGCAAAGACCGTAATCCCGGCGGAGCCGAAGCTTGTTCGATGTGCGGAGACTATTGCGCCATGAAAATTGTCAGTGATTATCTGGGAAAACCAACTGAAACCTGTTAAAAAAACTAGACCACCCGCATAACGGGCAATGTCGTCAACTTAAGGATGTTTGTCTAAAAATACCCCTTCTTAAAAGGGGGTTTTAGGACCAAAGAAAAA
>JAGGAE010000099.1 GCA_017889725.1 Bacillota bacterium
TAAGCTTAGGCAAGTCGTAATAAAAATACGCGAGCGTATTATTGCGCTTGGCGGTCAGGTAGAGTTCGAAGCCCAAGTTACCGATGTCGATATTCAGGAAGGGCAGATCAAAGCACTTACCATAAATCATTCCCGATATGTTCCTTGTACTGTTGTTTTATTAGGTATTGGTCATAGCGCTCGAGATACCTACGTTATGCTTGAGCGGCGTGGGATGGCTATGGAGGCGAAACCGTTCGCTATTGGGGTTCGTATCGAACATCCCCAGGAAATGATTGATCGCAGCCAGTATGGCGATTTAGCCGGACATCATCGGCTGGGAGCGGCGGACTATGCCTTGGTATATCAGGACAGAGCTGCTGGACGAGCGGCTTACTCTTTCTGCATGTGTCCCGGCGGACAAGTTGTCGCTGCCGCGTCAGAAGCCGGGAGAGTGGTCACAAACGGCATGAGCCTTTTTGCCAGGGATTCCGGTATCGCCAATAGCGCTTTGGTTGTAAACGTCACTCCGGCGGATTTTGGCAGTGGGATACTGGCGGGAATTGAATTTCAGCGCCGCTATGAAGAACTGGCTTTTGCTGCCGGAGGCGGCGGCTATCAGGCTCCGGCCCAGTCGGTAGGTGACTTCTTGGCCGGGAAAGCCGGTCATAAAGGGGGGCTGGTTATGCCCAGTTACCGGCCCGGCACCAAACGGGCTGATCTTCGGCGTTGTCTGCCAGACTATGTAGCGGCGACGCTCGCGCGGGCCTTGCCGGTATTTGGTGGCAGTATCCGAGGATTCGATCATCCCGGTGCCATAATGACGGGGGTTGAAACAAGAACTTCTGCTCCGGTAAGACTAGTAAGGGGAAAAGACTATATGGCCCAAGCTGTCTCCGGAATGTATCCAATCGGGGAAGGTGCGGGGTATGCTGGTGGTATTATGAGCGCCGCACTGGACGGAACGAATGCCGCTGAAGCTGTTATAAAGAAATACAAACCTTGTTGAGGGGAGCTCGTATAATGGGAAAACTTTTTGGTACAGATGGAGTACGTGGTGTAGCAAACACTGAACTAACGCCGGAATTGGCTTTTCGTTTAGGCCGGACGGCAACGGCTTATTTTGGCAGACAAAGTGAAAGACCCTTACTTATAGTGGGGCGTGATACCCGAATTTCCGGGCAAATGTTGGAAGCTGCGTTATCGGCGGGAATTTGCTCGGCAGGCGGGGAAGCCGTCAATGTCGGTGTCATTCCTACTCCGGCGGTAGCCTACCTGGCGCGTACTCTTGGAGCACAGGCTGGAGTTGTAATCTCGGCATCTCACAATCCATATCCGGATAACGGCATCAAGTTCTTTGCCGGAAACGGTAATAAACTACCGGACGCCGTCGAAGCGGAAATGGAAGAACTGGTGCTGGCCGAACCCGATCAGCTTGTCCGTCCGTCCGGGGACCACGTCGGTACCATAAAAAACCGGCATGATCTTAGCAGCGCCTATATCGATCATGCGGTTAGTACAGTGAAGGAAAGTTTTAAGGGACTAAAAATCGTGGTTGATTGCGCCAACGGCTCTGCCTACGAAGTCGCGCCCGTTGTTCTCAAACGTCTGGGAGCGGAGGTCGTGGTGCTGAATCACCAACCGTCCGGCTGTAACATTAATCGGGAATGCGGTTCAACCCATTTAGACGGTATAAAGGCTGCCGTAATCAGCCATAAGGCCAATTTCGGTATCGCTTACGACGGAGATGCCGACCGATGTTTAGCCGTAGATGAAAAAGGCAATGTAGTCAACGGCGATAAAATCATGTGTATTTGTGCGCTTGAACTTATGCGTCAGGGAAAACTCAAAGATAATACCTTGGTAGCAACTGTTATGAGTAATATTGGATTGCATCAGGCGATAAAACGGATGGGCGGAAAAAGCGTGGTAACCGGAGTAGGAGACCGTTATGTGCTGGAAGCTATGAATGCCAACGGCTATAGCCTGGGGGGTGAACAGTCCGGGCACATTATTTTCAGTGAACATTGCACCACCGGCGACGGCATAGTCACCTCATTGCAGCTTATTGCTGCTATAGTCAAATCCGGCAACAAGCTATCCGAGATGGCCGCGCTCATGACCACTTTTCCTCAACTTTTAGTCAATGTGCGCGTTGGATGTAAAGATGGCTGGCAGGATAATGCCGCTATTTGTGCGGCTATCCGGGCTGCCGAAGACGAACTGGGAGAAAACGGGAGGGTGCTCGTCCGTCCCTCCGGTACCGAACCGTTAATTCGAGTTATGGCCGAGGGTCCCGAGATCGATTCGCTCGAACAGCTGGTGCATCAGGTTGCCGATACCATACGGAAAGAACTCAAGGGTTGACCGGACAAGGTAATTATTATAGAATAGATACGTATATTGAAAGGGAGCACTACGGTGCTCCCTTGCCTGTCAAATTAAAGGAGGTGAATAGGCATAGTACAGGAGGAAAGGCGGTGGATATAAAAGAGGTTTTTGCGGAAAATAGAAGCGCTGGTACTTGCGCCTAGTCTTCTCAGTGCAAGTAGACGAGGAAGAGGTTTATCGAAATGTCAGCGGATGCCTCTCGGCTAAACTGCAGTCGTCAGCAGTCGGATAAATCCATAAGGTGACTTGTGGGACAAAAACGCCTGTGGCAGTCATTCTACTATTTAGATAATATATAGTTAATAGGAGGAATACCAAATGTGTGGTATTGTTGGATATATAGGCCCTAAACAGGCCGCAGCTTTTCTTATTGAGGGACTTAAGAAACTGGAATATCGTGGATATGACTCCGCAGGTATCGCCGTATATGACGGCAACCAAATTAACGTCGAAAAAAGTGTAGGCCGTCTCAGTGCCTTAGAAAAAAAAGTACAGCAACTAAAACTATCTTGATCTGAAAGAAAAACTTATGGCCAAAGGGCATATATTTACCTCCGAGACTGATACCGAAGTTCTGGCTCACCTTGTAGAAGAGCATTATCACGGCGATTTTGAAGAAGCCGTTAAAAAAGTATTGGCGGATGTTGGGTGAAGGCGAGAACTTTGTTGCTTCCGACATTCCGGCTATCATCAACCGTACCCGCCGTACCTATATTTTGAGTGACGGTGAAATGGCCATAGTAACCAGCGACTCGGTATGGGTAATGAATCGTCAGGGCGTACCGGTAAGTAAAAAAGTGTTCGAAGTGCATTGGGATGCCGAAGCAGCCGAAAAAGGCGGCTACGAGCACTTTATGATTAAAGAAATCTACGAACAGCCTAAGGCCATACGGGAAACCACTACCGGACGGTTGGCAAAAGACGACACGGGTATCCTCTTTGATGAACTGAAATGGACCAAAGACGATATCGCCGGAATCCATAAGATAACCATCGTTGCCTGCGGTACTGCATATCATGCCGGTATTGTGGGAAAATATTACCTGGAACAACTGGCGCGAATCCCTGTCGAAGTCGATGTCGCCTCCGAATTCAGATACCGTTCACCGCTTGTCGATGACAAAACGCTGGCAATTTTTATTAGCCAGTCGGGGGAAACTCTGGATACCCTCGCCGCTTTAAAAGAAGCCAAAAAACTCGGAGCCAGAACATTGGCTGTTACCAATGTGGTCGGTTCCTCCATCGCGAGAGAAGCCGATCAGGTCATTTATACCCAGGCCGGTCCGGAAATCGCCGTAGCGTCGACCAAGGCGTACACCACCCAGCTCATTGGTCTCCTTATGCTGTCAGTGTACCTGGCCTCTTTACGGGGCACGCTTCCGGAAGAACGTGTCAAAGCCATTATTCAAGGACTTCGGGCTCTTCCCGCTCAGGCCCATGAGATATTGGAAGATGTTGAGTCGATCAAAACCTTTGCCCAGAAATATGGCTTTAGTGAAGACGTATTTTTCATTGGACGCTCCCTCGACTACGCCGTAGCGCTGGAAGGCTCGCTCAAACTCAAAGAAATTTCCTATATCCACGCAGAAGCGTATGCTGCCGGTGAACTAAAGCATGGAACGCTCGCCCTCATCATTGAAGGCGTACCTGTCATCGCTCTAGCCACCCAACGCGATGTTTACGAAAAGACCTTGAGCAACATCAAAGAAGTAAAAGCCCGTGACGCCGTGGTTATTGGTATCGGTATGCAAGGTGACAAGCAGCTTGAAAAATATGTGGACCATACCATCTTTGTTCCCGCTACCGAAAAATACTTGGCACCCATCCTCGCCGTTATCCCGCTGCAGCTTCCCGCGGAGCTGATGTAGATAAACCCCGTAATCTGGCAAAAAGCGTAACTGTAGAATAAGTAAGATTGCAGGTATATAGAGTTGTATTAGGATAATAATGTCGTATAATAAAAATAAAAAAGTTGTATAATGAAAAAAATATTGTATAATTATCTATAACCTTATTTTTGTGGAAAGTACACATCCGTATTGTCCGTCAGCCCCACTGGTGAGTGGGGATCAGTGGGAAACTAACAATATACAACATTTCTTGACAACGGTGTTTGTGTGGCATTGTAAAAAAGTTTGAACAGTAGTAAAAAAGTTTGGCATGTGGAAAAAAGTGTGAACAAAACCATTTCTGTCGATATAATTATTGATGGAGGTGGTTTTTTTATGGCAAAACGAAAAAGAACTGCTATACACCGGAAAAATGAAGACGACTATACATTAATTCCTCATGGGCAAGCTTATATTCCGTATATCTTAATACAGGATGTTGCATCTATGGGGCGTTCGACAAGAAGATATGGTATTAAAACTGGTCGACAGCATGATTTTCTTTCTGATCTCGAAAGAAATTTTTTTATGATGCTGGAGTTTTGTGATGAAGTAGTAGATGTTCGAGAACAATTTCCTTTAAAGTTGGAGGAAACATTGCTTATTGCTGATGAATTAGGCATTAAACACCCAGCTAATCCAGTAACTAAAGAAGCAATTACTATGACCTCAGATTTCTGTATCACATTAAAAGTAGGAAAATTAACTCAGGATATAATTCGAACTACTAAATATAAAAAAGAGCTTTTAGATCGGAGAGTCATAGAAAAATTTACAATTGAGAAGACTTATTGGGAAAGGCGTGGAATTGACTGGGGAATCGTTACAGAGGAAGATGTGAACAAAATTTACAGTCAGAATATATCGGATATATTAGGCTACTATGAATTAACTGACAATGTTGGATTCAATGAAATAAATGAAGAAGAAAGAGACGATATTATCATTGCATTTCTGCAAAGGTTGTTTGATATAGATAAAAATATAAGGCAGATTTCTTCACGGTTTGAAAAAGATTTGCACTTAAAAAAAGGTGCTGGAATAGCTTTATTTAAGCACCTTGTAGCAAGAAAATACATCAGTATTGATTTGCTTTCTCCTATATGTTTAGATCAGCCCATAACGATCGAATTATTAACAAAATCAAGGGAGTTAGGTGAAAGTGTATCTTGATTAGTATAAATACAGTTTACCAATTTGTGCAAGAAAATGAGCGTATCCGTATTATCTATATTGATTATCATAGTGAACTTTGTGCTTATGTATTTATTGAAAAAAGTCTCAGTATGCCAATTGTCGAAATGATCTCGATTATTGAAAAGGAATATGAACAAAATAATCTTGTTGAAGTACTAGATCCATATTTTACTATGAAGTCAGATGAGGATTTATCTAAATTAGAGATTCAAAAAAGGGATGTAGCTTGGAAAATTATCGAAAACTATTGGGAATTACGTAAAGCTGATATTCTTAGTAAAAAGTCGCGCATGCAGGTTTTTCAAGAGATTGTAGATAAAGAGAATGTACCATTGACGACCGTTAGAAGGATTTTTAGTCGGTTCTGGCAGAGGGGAATGAATCGTAATGCTATGCTGCCTGATTATGCAAAATCAGGAGGCAAAGGGAAGGAAAAAAACATAAAAGTGAAAAATGGACGCCGCCGGGTTTATAGTGATAATGATACTGACGGTGTTATTATCACAGATGTTATTAAAAAGCAATTTGAAGCTATTACAAAAAAATATTGGCGGACAAAGCAGAAAAAATCCTAGCATCACTACCGACAACGGCTCTGAATTCGAGGACTTTGCACAGCTTCAAGATTGGGGCGCTGATATCTACTTCGCCCATCCTTATTCATCCTGGGAGCGACCTGTAAACGAAAGACACAACGGCCTCTTG
>JAGGAE010000100.1 GCA_017889725.1 Bacillota bacterium
GTTAGCCACAAGCGTCGGCTTTGCCGCACCGCTTAACGACTTGGCTCCCGGAGAGGCAACAATGGGATACTCTCACTACAGCATGAGTCACAGCACCGACGACAACAGCTTCTACGCGGAAGGCGCCGTGTCCGACAAGTTCATTATCGGCTTTGAACGCAACAACTACTCGGATGACTTCAATGACGATTGGAAAACCACCGATATCTACGCTCAGTATAAGCTGGATCCCAATGTCCGGCTCATCCTCGGCGACCGGAATTACGACTATGGAAACAAATCGGATAAAGTGTTCTACGGTGTAGGTATTACTACCAATCTGGCACCAAGGCTCAATGGCTACGCTTCCGTAATTACCAACAACTACACTACGGAATGGCAGGCAGGCGCAAACTATCAGCTTAGTGAAAATCTTGCGCTTAACGTCGGTTATAAAAACAACAAGGATGACGATTGGGACACCTATGACGGCTTGGGCGTCGGCCTGAATTACAAGTTCTAGCAAACACCCATAACAACTCTCGATAGGGCCAGGAAAACGTAAATGCGTTTTCCTGGCCCTATCCATTTTTAAATACCACAGTTTTTTCGGGGAGTTCCGTCCAAAAACGGGGGAAAAAAGGTATAATAAACAGGCACACATGCACTGCTCTTTGCTAAGAAGAACCTATTATCAGGAGGAACTATGACTACAAAGCACCCTGATTTTGAAATAGAAGAAAACCATTTGGCCAATACCCTTTCCCAGATGAAGCCCAAAAAAATCGATGACATTGCCAGAGCCGTTCCTAATCCCTATTTTGGACGGGTCGATTTCCGGGAAGACGGTACGGAGGAATTTGAAAGTTTCCGTATAGGCCGCTGTAAAGTAGCCAAGCTTCACATCGTGGACACAGAAGACATTCTCGTTTTTGACTGGCGAGATCCGGTTTCCACGCTCTTTTATGAAGGCTATGGCGGCAGAGCCAGTTATGAAGTTCTGGGCCGCTACAAATACGAAGGAACCATCCGTCTCAAACGCCAGTACAAAATTGAAGACAGTGTTCTTAAAAGTATGGTTGATAATTATATTATGGATCAGATTCTAGCCCGTCAGGAAGACGCTTTATTCGCTGACCCCCTCCTGGTAGAACGGCTCCGCCAGGGGGCAAGCGACAAATTAAAAGATATCGTAACTTCTATCCAGGCCGAGCAGAATAGAATCATCCGGGAACCGATCAATCAGGTAACCGTCATTCAAGGTGTCGCTGGCTCCGGCAAAACCACCATTGGGCTGCATCGCCTTTCTTATCTCTTATATAATGAAAAACTCAATCCGAAAAAGTTGATTGTAGTGGCTCCCAATCGTATTTTTCTCGATTATATTTCCGATCTTCTGCCGGATATCGATGCTGCTGACGTTGAGCAAATGGTTTGGGATGATGTCGTCGCTGCTATTACCCGAATTCCCCTTACCATCCGTGACAATCAATTGATTCGCCTTCTCCTCGAAGGCGGAGACAAAGACGAAATACGTCTTTGGGAAGACATCGCTCAATTTAAAGGTTCTCTGGCCTTTACTAAAGTGCTTTCGGCCTATTTGGAACAAAAGATCAAAAAGTTCTGTTTGAAATTAGGGGACATATCTTTATTTGATCATCAGCTTACTATTACCATCCAGGAACAGCTCGATAAAATCTGGGAAGACAACAAAGCCCCCTATAACGAACGAATCCGCTTGCTCACGCACTATATTACTTTTCGTATAACCAATTTTATCGAAGTGATTGAGGCCCGCCAATCCAAAAAAGGGCCCAAACAAAAACATGAAATCTATCGTACGGAAGCGGAAAACTTTCTTGAAAAACATTTTAAGAATTGGAAAGCCATTCACTTACTTGATGCCTATCGCGAAGTATTTTCCAGTAAAACCGCCTTTACTTGTGTTAAAGATAAAAAGTACGATTTTGACGCCATCCGCGAACACTCCCTGGACATATTAGCCGCCGGTGAAGTAGAACGGGAGGATCTGGCTCCTTTAGCCTATTTGTCCTATTTAATCGACGGATGGATGCACGTGGCCAAATATGACCATATTGTTGTTGATGAAGCTCAGGATTTGAACGCCTTTGAATTTTCCATTCTAAAACAACTTTCTACTAATGGCTCTTTTACCATTATGGGCGACCTGTCTCAAGGTATCCACTCCTATCGAAGCATCAGCAGCTGGAATGCACTTTTACAAGAAGTCTTTGCCGATTCGCGTACAGCCTACCGCGAGATTACCTATAGCTACCGTTCCGCCAAGGAAATCATCGATGTGGCCAACCGGGTGATGCCTAAGGGACATACACAAGCCGTTCCCGTATACGAAATCGGACGTAAGCCGACAGTCGAAAAAATCATATCTCCGGAGTACGGTACAACTCGCATAATCGAAAGGCTGAAAGCATTTCTTCAGCTTGGCGCGACCTCCATTGGTGTCATTACAAAAAACGAACAGGAGGCTGCCACTTTACACGAACAACTCACTGCAATCCATGCATCGGACTGTATAGGGCAGACCATTTATCTCGTTTCCGGCACCCTGACTGCGTACCAGGGGGGTATTTCCGTCCTTCCCGTTATGCTGGCCAAAGGTTTGGAATTTGATGGCGTAATTATTTGGAATGCCTCTGAAGATCAATTTACCGCCGAAGCTATGGATGCCAAACTTTTATACGTAGCCTTAACCCGTGCCATGCACAGCCTGCATATCATGTATCAGGGCAACCTGACCCCTCTTCTGAAAAAAGCCAAACCGTGACATATCTAAGGCAGTACGGCGCTCAATACGCGCTGTACTGCCTTTCCTTTATACTTTTAAGTCAAACCGGGAATTCCCCGTCCAATCTATTCTTATATTCACGAACGGTATGGATAAAAACCTGTGCCGCTTTCGTATGCAAGGTTGCTGCCGGCGTCACTAAAGAAAATTCGCGTCGTACAGGGGTATTGACACATTTTAATAGCTTCACACGCCTAATGGATAGTTCCTTACGAATTACCCATTGGGATAACAAGGATATTCCTAAACCTGCTTCTACCGCTTCTTTTATAATCTGCGTGCTGCCAAATTCCATAACCTTCTCCGGATACCATTGAAAAGCGGCAAACATTTTATCCGCCGCTTCCCTTGTCCCGGACCCGACTTCCCGTATAATCCACGTTGCTTCCTTGAGCTTAGAATCGGTTACAGTCTCCCTTTGGGCCAGCGCATGCTGCGGGGAACTTACTATATACATCAGATCATTAGCCACCGGCTCTATGGCCAACTGTTCCGACGTGAGTTCTCCTTCAACAATTCCTACATCCAGCCGCCGGTTTAGTATCAGGTTGCCGATTTCCTGGGTATTGCCAATCGTTATAGACGGTTTTATCAACGGAAAATACTCGACTAAGATGCCTTTGGCATGTTGATATACGATTTCTCCCGCTTTGTTCAGCCGTACAAACTTGTTGCTGCGTTCTAACAATTTAGAACCCATAGACCTTTCCAAAGCCTGGATATATTGGCTTACCGCCGGCTGCGTCATATTGAGCGCTTCCGCCGCGCGTGTAAAGTTCGCCTTTTCTACTACAGTAACAAAAACCAGCAGTCCTTGGTCCAACAGCCACAACCTCCCCTTTGTCACCATGATGCAAATTACTTATCATAAGTATTATAATAAATAATTTTACTTATTGCTCTATCTATTTTATGCTGATAGTACATTTTGGAGGTGACCTAACATGAATCGCAACAATGATCTAACCCAATCCGGCCTTCTAATGAAGCTTGCCGGACTAGGGTTTACGCTGCTCATCGCCTTGATAGGACAGGGCTTGTCCAAACTACCGGGAATGAATCAGATGGGCCCTCTGGCTTCTTCTATTCTTATCGCCGTACTATACCGGCAAACTTTTGGATACCCGGAACGCTTGCGGCCAGGTATTGAAATCGCTGCAAAAAAACTATTGCGCTTTGCCATTGTATTATTCGGCCTAAAATTACAAATGGATGTATTATTCCAAAAAGGCCTGCTCTTGCTTGCCTACGATATTATTACCATCTTTTTCGCCCTTATCGTTACTCTTTTCCTTGCCAGACTTTTTAAAGCCGATATGTCCTTATCTCTCTTATTAGCCATCGGTACCGGCGTTTGCGGAGCGGCGGCCATCGCCGCGGTATCCCCCATAATAAGAGCAAAAGAGGAAGACACCGCAATTGGGATCGGAAGTATCGCGTTAATTGGTACTATATTCGCTGTTGGCTATACCCTGCTGCGGCCCCTTGTCGCCTTATCCGACCTCCAGTATGGCATATGGTCCGGAATCAGCCTCCACGAAATTGCCCATGTCGCTTTGGCTGCCGCACCGGCCGGACAAGACGCTTTAGCAGTCGCCTTACTGGCAAAATTAGGGCGAGTCTTCCTCTTGATTCCTTTAAGTTTCGCACTTCTTCTTTTTGCCAAAAAGCAAAATAAGAATGCGGCGCACCCCCCCATTGAATTTCCCTGGTTTCTAGCCGGTTTTATCCTGACAAGTTTTCTAGCCAGTTTCGTTTTGGGCAAATATCTTTTCTTGCCGACCTACTATATGACCGCAATCAGCGATTTTACAACCCTCCTGCTCACTATGGCCATGGTCGGACTTGGATTAAAAGTCAGCCTCCGGGACCTCAGAACAAAAGCCCTAAAGCCGCTTTTGGCTTTAATCATTACTTCCGTCCTGCTCTCCTTATTAACGTTCTATATTGTCTTTTAACCTAACCAAAGCAAATTAATAATACGCTCCTCATTGTGCATAACCATTAATAAAACTACAGGCTATACAAGGTTTGTTACCTTGTATAGCCTGTAGTTTTATAAGAGTCTATTTCTTTATTTATTGCTAAACCTTGAACTGGCTAACTGCAACTTGAAGGTCTTGCGCCAACCGCGCCAACTCTTGGCTTGCTGCCGCAATTTCTTCGGTGGAAGCGGACTGTTCTTCGGTTGCCGCCGATACTTCCTGTG
>JAGGAE010000048.1 GCA_017889725.1 Bacillota bacterium
AGATACTACGACACCAACGGGCAAGTTTATGCTAACTGTTTTTGGCGCAGTTGCAGAGTTGGAGCGGGAATATATTTTGCAACGGCAAAAAGAGGGGATAGCCATTGCTAAGGCAGAAGGCAAATATAAGGGGAGAAAACGGATTGAGCCTAATCAATTCGATGTGGTATATAATCGATGGCGGAAAAAGGAAATTACCGCTGTTGAAGCTATGCGAATATTGAATATAAAACGTTCGACATTTTATAGGAGGGTGCATGAAAAATGTCAGTTATCTAATAACATCTAGATTTGAAGCGCTGATAAAAAGGTATGAATCCAAAACTTATAGAAGCCACCAAGCGGTGGCTTCTTTCATGGTTTTGGAGTCAAGGGTTTTTATCAGAGCTTTAAATCGAATGGTATAACGTTTCAGGAAGCACAGAAAAGAAGGACTAGCCCAATTGGGCTAGTCCCTACAGACGTGCGCCCAGCATGGGCGCTTACTCGTTGGTGAAAGTCCAATACGGGGGTTGATAGTGCCAACCGTTAGCCTAAGACAAGGGTGTCCATCGCGAGGTGGTCGGCGGCAAAGCTCCGGTCTGAGGAACACGAACTACATACAAGGCATATGTCCGCTGGGCGAGTTTGCGTCACAAAACGAAGCCCTAAACTATCCGAAGCGGGCGGTGTAAATGTAGCAGATATGTGGAGTGAAAGTAAGCGTTCTTACCTGGGGAGATCTGACAGGCAAGCAGTGGACATGGATTTGAAAACGGCAACCCGTACAGTAATGTACGACTGAGCTGTCAGAAGTCAGCAGAGGTCATAGTACCAGAATGGATATATACGCTCAGGGAAGGACCGAACAATAGGAGGTTTCCGAATTTTGAAAGGTACGAAGAAATGCGTAGAAAGCAGACAACTTCATAAAGAAGACTGCCTACAGGAGATAAGAGTGGAACTCAAAGGTAATGTAGGAGTGCCAAGCATTTCTCCCATGCCCGAAAGAGGAAGAAACGGTGTCAATGAATACGCCAGCGGATTGCTAGAGAAAATCCTTCACCGAGATAATATGAATCTTGCGTATAAACGAGTGAAGGCTAACAAAGGGAGCCACGGAATCGATGGAATGACAGTAAATGAACTTTTACAATTCCTGAAACAAAACGGTAACCAAATCAGGCAATCCATACTGGAAGGGACATATAAGCCTCAACCCGTCAGACGGGTGGAAATACCGAAGTCAGACGGAGGTAAAAGGCTACTCGGCATACCGACTGTAGTCGACAGAGTGATACAACAAGCTATAGCCCAAATATTAAACCCAATCTATGAAATGCAGTTCTCGGCAAACAGCTACGGGTTTAGACCAGGCAGAAGTGCAAAACAAGCGGTACTAAAATGCAAGGAATATATCGAAGCAGGATATACCTGGACAGTTGATATCGACCTGGCAAAGTACTTTGATACCGTAAATCACGATAAACTGATGCGCTTGCTTTCAGAAACCATCGAAGACAGCCGAGTACTGTCGCTGATACGCAAATATCTGAAATCAGGAGCCATGATAAATGGCGTGGTACAGGAGACCGAGGAAGGCTGTCCACAAGGAGGCAATCTTTCTCCACTTCTGAGTAACATCATGCTGAATGAACTAGATAGCGAACTAACCAAACGGGGTTTAAAATTCTGCCGCTATGCTGATGACCAGAATATCTACGTCAAAAGTCGGAAGGCGGCAGTACGGGTCATGGCGAGTATCACGCGTTTCCTTGAACAAAAATTAAGGCTTAAAGTCAATCAAGAAAAGAGTACAGTAGACAGGCCGTGGAAGCTAAAATTTCTAGGTTTTTCGTTCTACCATAAGAAAGGTAGAATTGGAATTAGGGTCCACCCTAAATCTGTGAAGAAATTCAAGCAAAAGTTGAAAGAAGTAACAGGACGAAGCAATGCCATGAGCATGGAGCAAAGAGCAGAGAAGCTCCGGCAATGCATTGTGGGTTGGGTGAACTACTTCGGGATGGCCGATATGAAGGCCATAGCCAAAGCATTGGATGAATGGCTGAGAAGAAGGATTCGAATGTGCTTCTGGAAGCAATGGAAGAAGATTGGGACGAAGCATAATAATCTTGTGGCTCATGGCATAGATAGGCGCAAAGCATGGGAATATGCCAATACAAGAAAGAGCTACTGGCATACAGCCAATAGCCCAATCCTCTCACGGTCACTAACCAATGAATACCTTAGGAAAATTGGCTTTGTTACCATAAGTGAAAGGTGTTCATTAGTACACTAATTCTGTTGAACCGCCGTATACCGAACGGTACGTACGGTGGTGTGAGAAGTCGGCTACTCAATTAATGGGTAGCCTCTTACTCGATTGTAGACAAAAGCATTACTTTTAAACATTGGTACTTTGGCTATTTCCATATCGACCGGAAAATTAACAATAAATTTACGGCTTTATATAAAGAAATCAAACTGTTAAATGACGGTGAATGATATGGGCAAAGATGCTGAACGGCTAGAATGGTGTATCACGAAGTATATTTAAAAATGCAAATGTGCATAGGCCTTTATTTTTTGGACGGTATTTCCTGTTGTTCCCTGCATTATATGCTTCGATTGTATAGATGTTTTTTACGGATAACTCATGGCGGCGGCAACTTGCGCCACGTTATTGCATTCATTGACTTACGAGAATATAGTTCTTTTTATTACTTGGCTTAATTTTTCCCCTTCATGTCTTGTCCCATCCGGTTTCTTTATTATATCTGATTTAGAGACAAGACTCCAACTTAATTAGGTGGCTTAATAGTTTTAACCTCTTGATCCTTGGGTGGTTCGAAAAGAACTGGCACTTAAGCGGATAAACCTGATTAAGAAAGAGGGGGATGCTGATTACACCGTTTGGTACTAATGTAACTGAAGTATTTATTGATAGGGTAAGACAGGAAAGATTTTGGTGCATGAATGATTTGACCAGTAGAAATCAGTGGTTTGAACTGGAGTGCAGTGGCAAGTCGACTTTCGTGAATATAAACGTATATTTTACGAATTATCGGAAAAATGTGATATAATTGCATAAAATATATAAATATAGTTGTTTACCATTATTATCCCCTCCCATGGGGGCAGGGATAATAATGGATTTTAGCAATGAAGGAGGAAAAATGATAACAAAAAGGAGATATAGTTCGTCGGGAACGTTGGGCCTTACTTGGAAAGAGGCGATAGCTCTTGCTCAAAACAATGGTGAACAAGTAGTACCGACGTTTTGCGCTATGTGTGGTCCTACCCCATTAAGCTGCGGAGTATATGCTTTTGTTAAAGATGGCCGGTTTACCAATGTTGCTGGGATGCAAGAATCACCAAACAATAAAGGAGCTGTTTGTCCTAAGGGACATGCGGCTCCGCAGTGGGTATATTCGCCGGACAGACTGAAATATCCTATGAAGAGAGTGGGCTCAAAAGGGGAAGGAAAATTTGCCCGGATCTCTTGGGATGAAGCAATTGGAATTATTGCCGATACCTTAAAAAGCCAAAAAGAAAAATATGGTCCAGAGTCACTGGCTATTCTAGCGCCTGCGATGAGGACCTACAACGCATATATAAAAAGGTTTCTTACGGTTCATGGTAGTCCTAATTATGGTCATAGTGGCATCTGTGCGCTGCAACGGGGATTTTCATTCATGTACACTATCGCCGATTGGCCGGTGGCGGAGATTGATCAAAGTGACCTTGTTATTTATTGGGGTCGGCAACCGATATTTTCAGGGCCAGCCATGGACGGGCCAAGATTGCTTTTAAAAGTAAAAGAAAGAGGGGCCAAGATCGTAGCCATTAAACCTTCTGCCGAACCTGATGTGGGCAAGGCCGATATATGGCTTCCGCTCAGGCCAGGGACGGATGCGGCACTTGCTTTAGCTATGCTCCATGTGGTGGTTAATGAAGAGCTTATTGATAAAGAATTTGTGGAAAAATGGTGCTATGGGTATGAATTGTTAAAGGAGCATATTCAGAAGTATCCACCCGCGTGGGCTGAAAAAATTACCGGAGTTGCTGCTGAGCAGATTTATGAGGTTGCCAGACTTTATGCCACAACGAAGAGGGCTTCGATTGATCTGGGAAACGGAGTTGAGCATGCTCCTTCAGCAAATGATTCAATACGGGCGGTGGCAATTCTTATTGCCATAACCGGTCATCTTGACAGGCCGGGAGGAAACGTCTTCCGTAGTCCCGAAACTGTTATGCCAATGCCGATGGATATCACCTTACGTGACCGATATACGGAGGAAATGAGGGACAAGTTGGTTGCTCCCGAGTTTCCTAAAGAGTTTCAACCTTTTGTGGAAGGTTTTTCGTCTGCGTATTACAGGATATTTGACAGTATTCTTACGGGAAATCCTTACCAGATACGAACGGTTATAGCTCCAGGTACGCAGCCGGTGACGAGCACACGCGGTTCAAAACGGGTTATTGAGGCTCTAAAAAAACTAGACTTTTATGTTATTGTTGATGTGACTCGAACGGCTGATATGGATTATGCCGATATCGTTATTCCTGTCACTACACCATATGAGTCGGAACATCCATTTGAAGCAATTGGTGGACGCATCATGGCGAGGAACAAGGTCATTGAACCATTGGGCGATTATAAATCAATCTATGAATTTTTTCTCGACTTGGGTGTGAAGATGGGGTATGATCAGGATTTTTGGCATGGGAATATAATTAAGGCTATGGACGACCAGTTACAGCCATTTGGGATGACTTTCGCCGAACTTAAAAAGTATTCTACTGGCATAATCTATGAGTCTATTCCAAGGACATATGAAAACTATCAGAAGGTATTTACACGAAAGAGCCCAAGGCTTTCCGGTGCCCCTTTCCTTCCTCATGGAAAAGTAGAAATATACAATACTTCCTTCGAGGAAGCAGGTTATAATCCACTGCCGGAATGGCGGGAGCCGCCGGAAAGCTTAACGGGTACTCCAGATTTAATTGAGAAGTATCCACTTGTTCTTTCCGATTATCATACCTCGAAAAATTACACAGCTTCTTGGGAAAGAAACGTGCCTTATCTCAGGGAGTTACAACCTTATCCGACTATACACATCCATCCTGATACAGCGATGGGCCGTGGGATAAACAATAATGACTGGGTAATTGTGGAGTCACCGCATGGCTGGATGAAGGTAAAGGCGGAGTTTTATCCGGGAATCCGACCGGATACGGTGATGATTCTCCACGGATGGTGGCAGGGGTGTCAAGAGTTGGGCTTAAAAGATTTTCCACTACTTGATGGCGGGGCTAATGTGAATATGATGTACAGCGTTGATCCAGAGAAAGCCTTTGATCCCATCATTACCGCTATGAGCAGTCAAACCTTAGTTCAGGTGAGAAAAGCTTAATTTTTAGAACGACGAATAAAAAAAAGTTTATCCAAGACTATTGATTGGAGAATAGCATGTTTGAAAAATATAGCATTTTATTTATTCAGGAAAACTGTATTCAGTGCCACGGATGCGAAGTAGCGTGTAAAAATTGGCGAAATGTTGAACTTGGCGTGAACTGGCGGAAGGTTGATACCATTTGGCAAGGGAAGTACCCGGATAGTAAAAATGTGCCGATTATGATGGCTTGCCGTCAGTGTGCAGATCCGGCGTGTGCAGCAGCATGCCCGGTGGGCGCCATTGAAAAAAATGATGCGGCTGGAGTTGTTCTGGTCAACCGTGGAAAATGCATCGGTTGCAAAGTTTGTTTTGAAGCCTGTCCATATGATGTGCCACAATTCGGTGTAGACGGTACGATGCAAAAATGCGATTGGTGTTTTCATGAAACTAACGGTAATCCCATTAAACCTCCTTGTGTCACTACCTGTCCTACCCAAGCATTGATATTATTATCTGAAAAAGGTGAATAACAACAGAAGGCCTGCTTGATAGCAGGCCTTTTGCTGTTAAATTATCTATAGATATGATTGAGGTTCAATTATAGAAAGACACCTGGAGTAGTTGTGCTTAAGAACGGTTAGAGTTGGTTTGTTTAGGTGTAAATCGCATGGCACAGGCAGACTTGTATCCGCCGGTCATATTTTTTACCTTGAAACCGTTTTGCGATAAGATTCTGGCGGCGATATAGCCGCGTAAGCCTATTTGGCAATACTCCACGATGGTTATATTTTTGTTAAGTTCATGCAAGCGTGTGCGCAGTTCGTCCACTGGAATGTTGATAGCTCCTTCTAGATGACCGTTATTAAATTCATCTCTAGTTCGAACATCGAGCAGAATAGTGACTTCGGGATTGCGTTTGAACACTTCATCATAGGTGATCACCTCCGAACGATTGGCTAATACATTTTCTGCAACATAACCGGCCATGTTCACCGGATCTTTTGCCGATGAATATGGAGGCGCATAACAAAGTTCAAGCTCAGTTAAATCAGAAACTGTTCCCTTGAGGCGGATTACCGTGGCAATTACATCAATTCTTTTATCCACGCCTTCAGAGCCGATACCTTGAGCGCCAAGTATTTTACCGTCAGGGCTGAATAATAACTTCAAAGAAAGCTGTGACGCATTGGGATAATAAGTAGCATGGGAAAAAGGATGGACATGAATAAATTTATGAGGGATATTCAATCGGGTCAGGGTTCGTTCGTTATTGCCAGTGGCGGCAGCTGTTAGCGTAAACACCTGAAGGATTGAAGAACCCTGGGAACCCTTATAAGTAGAATTAATTCCGGCGATATTGTCGGCGGCGATTCGTCCTTGCTTGTTAGCCGGTCCGGCTAAAGGAATGGAGGTAACTTCCTTATTCACAAAATCAATGACTTCAACAGCGTCACCCACAGCATAAACACCTGTTAAAGAGGTTTGCATATTTTCATTAACTGAAATATGACCCTTTGGTCCCAGTTTAATCCCGCTGGATTTCAGAAATCCGGTGTCTGGAGTAACTCCGATTGCTAGAATTACCATATTGGCCGTAAGTGTATTGCCACTGGCTAACGTTACCTCAACCAGACTGCCGTCATCCTTAAAAGCATTAACTCCATCATTTAAAATTAGTTTTACGTCATGATCTTCCAGCTCTTTCTCAACAAGAGCCACCATATCGGAATCAAATGGAGCCAGAATATGTGGCGCGGCTTCTACCAAGGTTACGTCTACCCCAGCAATTTTTAAATTCTCGGCCATTTCTACTCCGATAAAGCCGCCGCCGATAATGACCGCAGCGGTGATATCCTTGTTTGACACAAATGCTTTAATATTATCGGTGTCGGGGATATTACGTAACGCAAAAATCTTGTTGCTGTTAATTCCGTCGATCTTTGGTTTGATTGGTTTTGCGCCAGGAGAAAGAACAAGATAATCGTAACTTTCTTCATATGAGCCTTTTTCTTTGCTTTTTACCGTAACCGTTTTTCGATCGGGATTTATGGAGATAACTTCACTATTAGTCCTAACATCAATGTTAAATCTTGCTTTCATACTTTGTGGGGTTTGAATTACCAGTTTGCCCCGTTCTTGAATGGATTCACCAATATAATAAGGCAGACCGCAATTAGCAAAAGAAATGTATTCATCCCGTTCAAACATAATAATTTCAGCTGTTTCATCTAATCGCCGGAGCCTTGCTGCGGCGCTTGCTCCGCCTGCGACTCCACCCACAATCAACACTTTATTACCCATAATCTATTCCTCCTGAAAAAAAATATTAATTACTATTAATTGTTATAGCTTAGAGTTAAAAAGAACGGCTAAAATTTGCGCGACCTTGTCATTACATACCTTATAATTAATTTCCAGCCCGTTTCGCACTCCTTCAACAATGCCAGCCGTCCGTAGCCGTTGAAGATGTTGAGAAACGGTAGACTGTGGAACGCCAAGGCAATTCTGCATATGGGAAACGTTGCATTCACCTTTAGTAAGTAAGCCTTTGATTATGCATAACCTAACTGGGTGGGCCAATACCTTAAGCAACTCGGCCATTTCGGTATATTTTATAAAATCTGAGTCCATATATAAGCACCTCTTTCCGTTGGACAGACACAAAATGAGCAATACATATTTTGAAGATGTTGCAAAGCAGCTTGCTTGAAAAAAACTACTATCAATGATATTATATCAATATATCGTAATAAATCAATATAAAGATATGACAGAGGTGAGGATATGAGCGAGTATGTGATAATTGCAATAGTAATCATTATATTAGTATGGGTGATCGGAAGGAGGATATTAATTATGATGAATCCAAATGTAAAAAATATTTCGGCCGATGAAGCGAGGTCACTGCTAAGTGAAAATAAAGATGTAATTATACTTGATGTGAGAACAAAGGAGGAATATGTACGCGGTCATATTCCTAAAGCACTATTGTTACCGGTACACGAATTAGCGATAAGAATAAATGAATTAGAAAAATACGTAAATACGCCGATATTGGTATATTGTGCCTCGGGTGGGAGAAGTCCGGGGGCTGTAAATACGCTACTGCGCAATAAATTTACTGCAATATACCACCTTAATCGTGGGATTTCAACATGGAAGTTCGATCTTGAAAAGTAAAATATATTAGTAAAAAGGCTAGGTAAACCAAATTGGTTTTACTTAGCCTTTTTTGCTAATATTCTGTTTTATAATCTGAAATTCTAGCACACCGAAAGTTTACATTGTGTGAGTGTTTGTGCGTTGGAAGAACTTGGGTGGATTTTGACCTAGTGCAAATAAGCAACCAAGAATGCCGACGATAATTACGATGTTGATTGGCATCTGATACGCGTTAGTCATATGCAGAGCGGTTGCACCAGCTGCGACGCCTGCTGTGCCTCCGAACATGCTTAGCCCCTGGGCTAACCCTCCAAGTTTACCGGTAATGTGTTCTGGGTAGTTTTTGGCAATAAATGCCATAGATACCGGAGTAAGCATTGCAAGGAAGAAACCTGTCACAACCAGGCAAACTAGTAATGTTGATCCACTAGCAGTTATAGGGTCAAGCTTAATCGCGAAATTCAGTACAGCAAAGACGATAAAGGAAATGAAGACCACCATTTTTGAACTGCCTTTGAACAATTTTTCCACAATAAAGCCGCTCGCGATTGCACCTACCATGGAAGCAATCTGCACCGTTCCCATGAAGCTACCAGCTGTCATTGGCCCCATACCAAGACCAGTGGGTGGATCAATCGCAATATAGCTTGGCACGATGTCATTGAACGCTTGATATATCCAACCGGACAGAAATACGCAAGCAATTACCATCCAAGTAGCTGGCATT
>JAGGAE010000049.1 GCA_017889725.1 Bacillota bacterium
GATCGCAAAGAAAGTGTTATCTTATCGGCGGTAGAAATTATCGACGAACTTGGTATTCAAGGACTGTCAACTAGGGAGATTGCTAAAAGGCAAGGCATTTCAGAGGGAACACTGTTTAGGCATTTTAGATCAAAAAATGATATCATTGCGGCTGTTTTGGATTTTTATTCCAAATATGACGAAGATATATTTCATTCGGTTAGGTTAAAACATTTGAAGGCAAAAGCAGCGATTGTTTTTGTCACTGATGCTTATGCAACATATTATGAAAATTACCCCGCTATTACAGCCATAACCCAGTTATACAGCGTGCTGTTGCATCAACAGGATTTCGCGGCCAAGGTCAATAGCATCTTACATGGCCGGAGAAATTGTTTCAGACAGATTATCGAAAATGGACAAAAAGAGGGCGAAATCAGGCCTGAAGCAGATAGCAGCATACTAGCGGATATCATTGGCGGAACCTTTGACATGGTTTGTCTGATGTGGCGCCTGGGTGGGTATAGTTTTTCACTTCGTGGAAGGATGCTTCTTGCAGTAAACACGCTATTGGAATCGTTTAGTTTACAAAACACAAAGGAGGAAAAGGCATGACAAAAGTACTAATTGTCGATGATATGGCTTTTATTCGCTTCGCCCTGAAGAAACTTCTCGAAACTAATGGCTATGAAGTTGTAGGTGAAGCAAAAGATGGTGTGGAGGCTGTAGAAAAGTATGCTATGTTGGGACCCGATATTGTGACAATGGATATCACCATGCCCAATATGACGGGAATCGAAGCTCTTAAAGCTATTTTAGCCCAGAATCCGAAGGCTAAGATTATTATGGTATCCGCCATGGGCCAGGAAAGTTTTGTTAAGGAGGCTATTATTAATGGGGCAAAGCAGTTTGTTTTAAAGCCGTTTAATGATGAAAAAGTAATCGAGACAATCAATAAGGTTGTTGCTTTGTAATAATGCCAGCGTGCTTCATCCTCAGCTACGGAGAATGTGAATTTATGTAAGTTATAATAACAATGTATCAAACGCTAAAAATCTTGCGCTTTCGCCTAAAGTCCGGCGTACGCCGGTTTTTACAGCGGGCAGTTGAAGGGGGGCGATGAGATATGTCTAATCAACAGGTGGAACCAATGCTTGAAATGTATTTGTTTGAGACTAAGCAGCTTATTGAGCAATTGGAGCAGATTATTCTAAACAGCGAGAAGGCTGATGAATACTGTCCGACGGATATCAACGAGATATTTCGAATCACGCATACTATAAAAGGTGCTTCGGCAATGATGCTCTTCGATAATATTGCCGGCCTGGCGCATTCGTTTGAAGATGTTTTCTTTTTTTTACGTGAGGAAAAACCACAAAACGCCGACTGCTCCAAATTATCGGATTTGATTTTAGAAGGTATTGATTTTATTAATGCGGAGTTTGAGAAGATTGGGAGTGGCGGTGATGCTGACGGCGATGCAACTTCTCTGACTTTGGGGGTGAAAGATTATCTGGATTGCCTGAAAAAGGGGAATTCGGCTTCTCCGAAGGCAGAACTACCAGATATGTCGGCGGCTAAAAGCCAGCATTACTATGTTAGCCAGCAGAAACCGTTTTCTTCCGGCAAGAACTTTTTCCGGGCCACCGTATTTTTTGAGAATGATTGTGGAATGGAAAATATCCGGGCGTATACCATTATCCAGAGTCTGCAGGATGTTGCCGCCGACATCAGCTATATTCCTGACAATATTATGGAAGATGATTCTACGGTTGAGATAATTCACAGGGATGGGTTCCAGATATTTTTTGCCACCAATCAATCTTTGGCAGAAATGCAAGAGTATCTAGCGAAAACGATTCTTTTCGGAAGATTCGAACTAATAGATTCCGTTGCCATAAGTACGGAGAAGCAGGTCTGCCGGCCTAAGGAGATTATTATGGAAGATCCACCGGTCAAGGTTCCTAATAAGGAGCCTGTTGTAGCGGATAAGGACAGCCATACTGCCGGTCCACAAAGCATGATTAGCGTCAATGTAGATAAATTGGACAGGCTTATGGATTTGGTCGGCGAACTGGTGATTTCAGAAGCTATGGTAACGCAGAATCCGGATTTGAGAGGCTTGGCGTTATCTAATTTTAGCAAAGCGGTCAGGCAAATGGAGAAGGTTACCAGTGACTTGCAAGATACAGTGATGTCGATGCGGATGTTGCCGCTTGCTGCAACTTTTCATAAAATGCACAGGATTGTTAGGGATATGTGCAAGAAACTGGGCAAAGAAGTAGAATTGATTTTGACCGGCGAGGAAACGGAAGTCGACAAGAATATTATTGAACATATTTCTGATCCTTTGATGCATTTAATCCGCAACTCGATTGATCACGGCATTGAGCCTGGTGAGGAAAGAGAAGCTGCCGGCAAACCGCTTCGTGGGCGTATAACGTTGGAGGCGAAAACCGCCGGTAGTGATGTTGTTATTTTAATAAAAGATGATGGCCGGGGGCTTAACAAAAATAAGATTCTCGGGCGAGCCAGGGAACACGGACTTGTACATAAACCGGAAGAGGAACTTTCCGATAAAGAAATTTATTCTTTTATATTTGCTCCAGGCTTTTCGACCAAGGAAAAAGTGACAGAGTACTCTGGTCGAGGGGTGGGTATGGATGTTGTTGTAAAAAACATAAATAGTGTTGGCGGTCTTGTATTGATTGATAGTATTCCGGGAGCGGGGTCGACTATCACCTTGAAAATCCCCCTCACTCTGGCTATTGTTGACGGTATGATGATTAAGGTGGGCGAGAATCGCTACACGATTCCAACAACCGCGATTAAAGAGTCGTTCAGGCCACGGGAGAGCAATATTGTTATCGACACCGACGGTAATGAAATGATTTTGCTGCGGGGAGAGTGTTATCCGATTCTCCGGATTCATCGGATTTTTGGAGTAAATACTCAGGTGACCACCTTTACGGAGGGTATTGTTGTTATGGTGGAAAACGAAAGTGATACATTTTGCCTATTTGCTGATGAACTTATCGGGGAACAACAGGTTGTTGTAAAATCACTGCCGCCTTATATTAAAACAATGCGTAAGGTCGGGGGGGTGGCGGGATGCACCCTGCTGGGTGATGGAAGTATCAGCCTGATACTTGACATCGGCGGAATGCTGAAGCGAGCGCAGGAATACACATAGTAAAATTAATCGAAATATAATGCTGTTTCAACTAGATTTAGGGATATATACTTCAGACGAGTCGGAAAAGAATAGGAGGCATACCGATGGCTTGGTTCTATGATCTTAAGATTTCGAAAAAGTTACTTATCAGCTTCGTATTTATGGCTTTGCTTACTGGAGCGGTGGGCGTTTTTGGTGTCTATCATCTCTACAATCTTACTGTCGAAGATAGGGCGTTGTACGAAAAGTTCACCGTTCCGGTGGGTGAGCTTGTGGATATGACCGAGGAATATTGGAGAGTCCGGGTTGAATACAGAGATATGCTGCTGGAGAAAGATCCCGCTAAGCAGGAAGCACACGCGGTTAAGATGAGGGAATCGCTGGAGAAAATGAAAGATTTGCTGCAAGGCTTCGAAAAAACCACGTATACTGAGGAGGGGCGCGAAGCGGTAGCGGCTTTTAAGGGGACTATAACTGAATATGAACCGTACATGGAAAAATTGGTTGCTCTTGTGAAAAGCAGACAATTGGAGGGCTCTGCCCAGCTTACCCAGGGTGAGGGGGTAAGGATGAACAAGGCCATGGATGACGGGTTGAACCGTCTCCATAATCTGAAAATATCAGTGGCTAAACAGAAGGCGGAAAGTAATCAGGAAGGCGCTACCCGGGCTATTATCGTTGTGTTGAGTATTGTCGCGATAGCGGTAGTGTTGGCGATTTTTCTGGGGATGCTGATTGCGCGCATTATCAGTAGGCCGGTGCATGTTCTGGTGGGGGCAGCCGAGAAGATTGCGGATGGCGATTTGAATGTGACGGTTGCCGTAAGCTCAAAGGACGAAATTGGGACGCTGGCTAGTACATTTAATACAATGGCCGGTAATATTAATGTGGCGATGACCAGCATCAACGAAGCGGCCGAACAGGTAGCCGCGGGAGCCCAGCAGATTGCCTCGTCCGGAGAAGTATTGTCGCAAGGTTCGACCGAGCAGGCAAGCTCAATTGAGGAAATCACAGCTTCGATGGAACAGGTGGCGGTTCAGACGAAACAGAATGCGCAGAGCGCCAGCCAAGCCAATGAACTGGCTGTGTCGGCTAAGGAGCAGGCAGGCGCCGGAAACAGCCAAATGCGGGAAATGGTTAGCGCTATGGCCGACATCAATGAATCCTCGAACAATATATCTAAGATTATTAAAGTAATTGATGAAATTGCTTTTCAGACTAATATTCTAGCCCTCAACGCTGCGGTGGAGGCCGCCAGGGCGGGGCAACACGGCAAGGGCTTTGCGGTGGTAGCTGAGGAAGTGAGAAATTTAGCCGCCCGGAGCGCTCAGGCGGCAAAGGAAACGACGGCGATGATTGAGGGATCAATTCAAAAAGTGGATGCCGGCACGAAAATTGCCCATGAAACGGCTGAAGCGCTGAACGGAATTGTGAACGGTGTAGCTAAGGCGGCGGCGCTTGTGGGCGACATCGCAGCGGCTTCGAACGAACAGGCTGCGGCGATATCGCAAGTCAATCAAGCCATTGCTCAGGTGTCACATGTGGTGCAGACTAACTCGGCAACAGCGGAGGAAAGCGCTTCAGCCAGTGAAGAACTGGCAAGTCAGGCCGAGGTTATGAAGGTCAGTGTTGCAAAATTTAAGCTAAAGCAATTAGATCGACGACTGCAGGGCGGCGAATGGTTGAACACGGACACATTACGGGCACTGGAAACAATGTTGGAGAAAAAACAGGGCACGGAAAACCGGGCTGCCAAAACAGGACTAGCCAAAGGAAAGATTGTCCTTGATGATAATGAGTTTGGCAAGTACTAGAAAATTGGCGAAAGGAGACAGAGTATGGCCGGAAATGAAGTTAAAGAATTAGAGCTTGATGAAGATACCCAAAAGGATAAATATTTGACTTTTTTGCTGGGAGCGGAAGTCTATGGCATCGAAATTAAGTTTGTTACCGAGATTATTGGTAGACAGGCGATTACCGAAGTGCCTGACTTGGCGGAATATGTAAAAGGAATTATCAACTTGAGGGGAAAAATCATCCCGGTAATTGATGTACGGCTGCGGTTTAAGAAGCCGCTTGTGGAGTACAATGACCGGACATGCATCATTGTGGTTGATATTAAGAATGTAGCGGTTGGGTTGATTGTCGATACCGTAGCGGAAGTGTTGACAATTGCTGAGCAGGACATTGTTCCGCCGCCACAAATTCAAAATGGCGGCTCCCAACGGTTTACCAAGGCTATTGGCCGGGTTGGAAACGATGTAAAACTGCTCCTGGATTGTGACCGGTTACTAGGTGATGAAGAAATGGCTGATTTGGAGACGCCGGTTGGCTAGGCACAGGCTGAGGCCTGGAAGCGGAGTGTGATAACAAAGGGAGGTCTTGTCCGTGGCTTGGTTTAATAACTTGAATATCGCCAAAAAGTTGCTATTCGGTTTTGTATTTGTCGCTTTTCTAGCTGGGTTCTCAGGTATTTTTGGTCTCTATAATCTTTTCAATATCACAGCTGAGGACAGGGCGCTATACGAAAATTTCACCGTTCCGGTGGGGGAACTTGTGGTGATGACCGAGGAGTATTGGAAAATACGGGTTGAATACAGGAATATGTTGTTAGAAAAAGATCCCGGTAAACAGGACATGCACGCGGCCAGGATGAGGGAAGCGATGCAGAAAATAAAGAGCATATTGCAAAATTTTGAAAAAACTACCTATACCGATGAGGGACGTAAAGCGGTGACGACTTTTCAAGGCGCAATGGCTGAATATGAGCCGTACATGGAAAAATTGATCTCGCTTGTGAGAAGCAGACAACTGGAGGCGGCCACTCGGCTTGTCGAAAGTGATGGGGCAAGGTTGAATGAAGCCATGGATGACGGGATGATGCGTCTTCAGGATTTGAAAATATCCGTGGCCAAGCAAAAGGCGGAAAACAACCAAGCCACTGCCAATAAGGATGCCATGTTTGTGATGATAATTGTTGCTATAGCTGTAGTTGCGGCGATTGCCTTGGGAATGCTCATAGCGCGGATTATCAGCAAGCCGATTAATCAGCTTGTTGAAGCCGCGGATAAGCTGGCTGTGGGCGATGTTAATATCAATGTTGTCGCCACGAGCAAGGATGAGATCGGCCTTCTGATGCAGTCCTTCGCTAAGATGGTGGAGAGTATCAGTGAGCAGGCGCATGTTGCGGAGCGAATAGCGGCTGGGGATATGACGGTGGAGGTGAAGATCCGGTCAGATCACGATCTGCTGGGCAAGAAGCTTTGCCAAATGGTGGTGACCAACAATGAAATTCTTGGCGATATCAATGAGGCGGCTGAACAGGTAGCCGCAGGGGCCCAGCAGATTGCCGCGTCCGGAGAAATGTTGTCGCAAGGTTCAACCGAGCAAGCGAGTTCGATTGAGGAGATTACAGCTTCGATGGAAGAGGTGGCGGTTCAGACGAAGCAGAATGCGCAAAGCGCCAGTCAGGCTAATGAATTGGCGGGGGCAGCTAAGGAACAGGCCGGCGCTGGCAACAGCCAAATGAGGGAAATGGTCAGTGCTATGGCCGACATCAATGAATCCTCGAACAATATATCTAAGATTATTAAAGTAATTGATGAAATTGCCTTTCAGACCAATATTCTTGCTCTCAATGCTGCTGTGGAAGCGGCCAGGGCAGGGCAACACGGCAAGGGCTTTGCAGTGGTAGCTGAAGAAGTGAGAAATCTGGCCGCACGGAGCGCTCAGGCGGCAAAGGAAACAACGGCGATGATTGAGGGATCAATTCAAAAAGTGGACGCCGGTATGAAGATTGCTAATGAAACGGCCGAAGCGCTAAACGGCATACTGAGTGAAGTTGCCAAAGCAGCGGCGCTGGTGGGTGACATTGCTGCGGCTTCGAACGAACAAGCGGCGGCAATATCGCAAATTAATCAGGCTATTACTCAGGTGTCCCAGGTGGTGCAGACGAACTCGGCCACCGCGGAGGAAAGTGCCTCAGCCAGTGAGGAGTTGTCGAGTCAGGCCGAAGTTATGAAGGCTAGTGTCGGCAAATTTAAATTGAAGCAAAAAGACCCTCGTATGCAGGGCGGTGAATGGTTGAATCAGGATACGCTGCGAGCGCTGGAAGCGATGCTGGAGAAGAAACAGAGTGCCAGGTCGGAGAACCGGACCGCCCAAGTGCCGGGGCTGGTTAAAGGGAAAATTGTCCTTGATGATAATGAGTTTGGCAAATACTAGCTTACATTTTATAGCTAAGTTATTTGTTGCCTATGGATAGGGCGGTGAGGACAGAAAGCTATGGAACAAATAACCGATCAGGAATTTAGCGAGCTTGTTCAGTTTATCCAACGGCATTATGGCATTAATTTGTCGCAAAAAAAATGCCTGGTGTTAGGAAGACTATACAATTATATCGTCCAAAACGGCTTCGAGAGCTTTTCCGATTATTTTCAGCATATTGTAAATGATGGGACCGGCAAGGCGGGAACTGTTCTGGTTAATAAGCTTACAACCAATCATACTTATTTTTTCCGGGAACCTCAACATTTTGAGTTTCTTCAACAGGAGGCCCTGCCGTATTTATCCAAAAATCTGTCCTCAGCTAAAGATTTGAGGGTATGGAGCGCTGGATGCTCGACCGGTGAAGAGCCATACACACTGGCAATGACTTTTGATGCTTTTTGGGGAGTGGAAAGACATTTTTGGGATACAAAGGTATTGGCAACGGATATTTCTACGGCGGCGCTAGAGAGGGCGCAAAAAGCGATTTATCCGAACAGCCAGTTGGAAGCTTTGCCAACTGGCTGGGGGGCAAAATATTTTTGTAAGATGGATGAAGAGCATTGTATTGTTAAAGATGCAATTCGTAAGGAGGTCATTTTTCGTCGGTTTAATCTGATGAATGAAGCTTTTCCTTTTAAGAAAAAGTTTCATCTCATATTCTGCCGTAATGTCATGATCTACTTTGATGCTGTGACGAAGAGAAACTTAATCAACAGGTTTTACGATATTACAGAACCGGGGGGATATCTGTTTATCGGCCACTCGGAATCGGTAAATCGTCACGAAAGCAGGTATTCTTTTATCGCCCCGGCTATTTATCGCAAAGAATAGGATGACTACATGATGCGGAAAATAAAAATTCTGGTGGTGGATGATTCATTGGTGTTTCGGGAGACGTTGGCAAGGGAATTGGCCCGTGTTTCCCAGTTTGAAGTTGTAGCGACTGCGTCGAACCCCTATATGGCAAGAGATAAAATATTGGAATTTGAGCCTGATGTTATGACTCTGGATGTGGAGATGCCCCGCATGAATGGAATTGAATTTTTGCGCAGGCTTATTCCGCAGTATCCAATCCCGGTAGTGGTTGTCAGCGCTATGGGGGAGAACATCCTAGAGGCTTTGAACGCCGGAGCGATAGATTTTGTTACCAAACCGGCATCGGGGGGTGGGTTTGATGTTTTTGTCAGTGAACTGGCAGTAAAGATCAAGATTGCCTCTTCAGCCCAAATAACGGCAAAAACGACAGACTCCGGTTCCATTTCGCCAGCTATCAAACCCCGCCTCGCGAAAGGAAGCAATATTATTGCCATTGGCGCGTCCACCGGAGGCACGGAAGCCATAGAGG
>JAGGAE010000101.1 GCA_017889725.1 Bacillota bacterium
CCGTTGGCAATATTCGTGATTGCGCCAAACGCAGGCAAGAAGTAGATCGGCATAACTTCACGAGCATAAACCCCGTATTCATACCGGCGGGTTTTAATCGGCCATGCAATTTGGTAGTAATCTCTTAAATATCGGATTTCCGCGATATTAGTTACATTGGACAGCGGATACGGAATAGTCTTTTTGCGGAACATGATTGTCCCTTTCGGCATGTAAGGATGCAGCCGGACAGGAATCAATACGCCGCCGTCCATAGCAAATTTATTGAGATATGAACCGACAATAGCTCCGGCTGTTACGGTAACATCTGCCGCATCGCCTCTTTGCCCGTCAACATTAAACCGGAATAACGGAGTACCACCGCCTGCAATAACCTTATTGGTGATATTCTGCAGTTCTTGGCTTGATACAACAATTTCATCCGGCGACAATTTGTAATTTTCCCAGAAGCTTAATAGCGCTTCATCAATTTCATTTATCCCACCTGCGCCATTTGAGCTTAGGGTTGTGCCAGTACCGGCCGTACCCGTCGCCAGAGCCTTAAAATAAGCCCCGCTATCCGAATTACAAATCTGAGTCAGATAGCCATCAAATACTTTCGAATTGGTACTCCAGTCGCTGGAATCCAGGGCAGTAGCCAACTGGGAACCAGCAGCATCCGCCGAAATAGCAACACTGTTTATAGTAGTGATAGCACCAAGTTTTTCACTGCCGGACGCTCCCCAATACCAAGCATAGCCAAAAGCACCTTGTACTGCGCTAACCGAAGCAGAAATAGATCCGCTTGCTCCCGTAGTGGTTACGGTAGCAGCCGAAGACTGAATTGCAGAGCCGCCGCCGTAGGTATCAGTAGATCCATCGGCGTTATTACGGCTAATTTTATTAGGAACGCCGCCAGTTATTGAAGAATTCATTAAGCCGTCATAGGAAAGTGCCACACAGATAACGGAGTATGTACCAGTAGCAAGTGAACCGGCGGTTCCCGCGGTGAGTGATGGAGTCGGAGTTGTTCCCAACGACACACTAGCATTACCGCCTACAATGATTTTTTCTTCTCCCATCATCATAGACTGGAGCAAGCTCCGGGTGGCCAATGCCTTAACATCGTCAAAGTTTTCCGAAGACTCATCCGCTTCGAAATTAACAAAGTTATCCAGGCCAATACTGGCATAGGTGGCCAAATAGTCTTTTTCCGTAATGCTCATAAATGCATTTCTTTGCCCCTCGGAAATACCAAGGGCCAAGTTAGCCACATTAACCCCCGTTACTGCTTTCCAGTGGGTGGCTGTACCGCCGTTGCCCTTTACCCTGGGTAATTCATTCCGGAACGGACTAAGCACCGGATACAATAGCTTGGCACCCGCCTGCAAATCATAATAGTTTAGCCCGGTGCCGGTTGTAATACCTTGCGTTGTATTTGCTTTCTCAATACGGTTTTGTTTGTCGTTAGTCAATGCTTTAAAAAGCTGGTTGACTTGTTTTTCACGGCTTCTGTTCATACCAAATAGGCCGTTATGTTGAATTACATTTACATTCACTTATCTTTACCCCCTGTTAATAATAATTAAATAACGCTCACTTAGTAAGCGCCTAATTCTGAGTTTTCTTTTTGCATTTCATCCAAAATGTTGTCTGCTTTTGAAATTACATCCTCTTCTTGGGCCGGATTTGCATCCTGTGCCTTCGTGATTGCAACTGCAGCTTGATTCGATACGGTTTTGCTTGGCAAAGGAGCCGCTTCCAGTTTTTCCATTCTTGCCGACAAATCGGATATGGCTCCATTCGTCTTTTGGACTTCTTCTAAGGTTTCCGTCAGCTTATTAATAGCTTCCTGAAACGGCGCGACAGTTTTCGCAATTACTTCATTGACCTGATCTAAAACTTGTCCTTCGAGTTTATTCACGTCTTGACTTCCTCCTTCATCAATTTTGTTCACATCGCCGCATTTTGCACACTTACACTCAGCGCCAAGATCTTTAGCGTGATCGTGCATGGCTTGAAGTTTCTCTTTGTCGGATTTCGAGTTGCGGGCGCCAACTTGCTGAGCATCTCCCGCCGGATTGCCTTTTGTATCCACGTTAGATTCACCCCCTCCCTCAACCGACTTAAATAACCTTTGCTCTCTAGTGCCGTCTATTTTGACGACCTCATAAAAAACAGCCGACGGCACACAAGGCTTGTCGGCTAGGGAAAGTTCATTTGGTTTTAAAACATAGCGCATCCCGCCAAGCTCGGAATCCGGCACCTTGGACCCCACGGATACACCGCCAAAGCTAAAGCCAGTATATACACCCTCAAGGCATTTGTTCCATTCCTCATCATCTATCACTTTGGCGCAAACGCTGACTGCCTTTTCTTCATCGTGAAAATTAAGGTCAACCAACTTACCGGCGCTTATGGCCTTATGCATGGCCCTAAGGTTTCCCTTACTCTTTCCGTCAGTTTTCTCCGTAAAGTCTTTCGACCAAGCTTCAATATACGGCTTCGACTTCTCATAGTCGAATATCTCCCGGGCGTTGTCAAGTTCTTCCCGAGAGGCTATTCCATAGACTAGCCGCTTTTCTTCGTCCACTTTTGTGAGTGGTATAAACAGTGAAACATTACCCATCGTCTTCCTCCTTCCGTTTTGGGGCATAAGAAAACCGCCTAACATAAATTAGGCGGTTGGCTTGATATTTATCTTTCCACAATCTATACGATACATCCCATCGCTTTCCTCAAGAACATCATATGCCTTACCTGTATCGAAAGCAGATTTATAATACGTTCCAATGTACTTGACTTTCATTTTACATCACCCATAGGTACAATTTTATTCTTGTACTACCTGGAATCCGGTTTTACTATATAAATAATCTTCTCCGCT
>JAGGAE010000102.1 GCA_017889725.1 Bacillota bacterium
TCGACAAAAATATCTACTTGATTCTTATTGCCCACCTCTGACCTAGCCCCTAATTCTTCGGAGGCTGTGTCATTGGGAGCAAAAACATCGCGGTCATCCGTTCTTGTCATATAGACTTTAGCACCGGCTTGCTCCAGCAGAGCTTTAACTTTCATAGCTACACCCAGAGTAACGACCTTTTCCTGAATTCCATTCGGGCCAATAGCCCCTACATCGCTGCCCCCGTGTCCCGGATCAATCGCGATTCTCTTTCCCCGTAATCCGGGGGTAAAGGTAAACTCAGGCAGCGGCAATGGCTTGTCTATATCAATAACAACCCGAAACGGCTTGTTGGCTGCCGTATCTCCCGGTAAAACAGATACCTGATAATCCGAGTCATCAATGATTTGCGGCAAATTAACCGTGATCTGGCTTTCTGTTTTGCCGGTCTGCAGGATGGTAAGATCCTTGGCAATACTTCCGTCAAACACCACGCTATTGGCTACACTTCCTACCGATGCACCTTGAATGGTAATCACAAGCTGCGGATCCTGCAGCATATTTGACGATGCGGTTACCTTTACCGGACCGTTGACATCCAATACTACCCTTAGCGATTTCCCGCCGGTGGCCGAATCGGTATGAACTGCATAGCGAATACTAGATATTTGAACCGAGGGCGTAGGTGCTAGAAGTGAGCTATCAAGCGGAGCTGCCCATACTTGCTGCGATAACAGTGATACAAGGATAACCAAAACAAACCAGAATTTTTTCATTGGCATTAGCAGTCCTCCTAATCACTTTCCGACGGTGTTTTTATCATATATTAAAGCTACTTTTTCTTAGTTGACATATTCGAGATAAAATTCATAACTCCTACCGACTTTCTCCTGGTATTTTCACCCAAATATATTGCCAGCTATTGTATTTTTCTGCCAAACAGGGTAGAATAGTAAATAGTAATATTCTTATTTAGGAGAATAAGCCATATGGATACCATTTTAACAATCTTACGGGAAAAAGGTTACAAACTGACACCACAGCGACGGGCTGTCATACAGTTAGGTCTGGTTCATGAAATTCAGCTTCCGGGTCGGGACGGCAATGTATTCGAACTGACTACCCGGCATCATCACCATTTAATATGTATGAAATGCGGTCAAGCCGAGTGTTTGGATTACTGCCCTGTTAGTCAGCGCGATATCGAAAAAGCCGCAGAACGCGGCTTTGAAATCCTGTCACACTCTCTTGAGTTCTATGGCTTTTGCCGCTCCTGTCGCGTGGCAGGCTAATCCCCAATAAGGAGAAATGTAAATGTTTAATAGCAAAAAACTATTTATCCTACTTTGCGTAATAACACTGGCAGTCCTTTTTACCGGTTGCGCCAGCAAAACCAGTTTAACATCACCAGGCGAAAAAATAAAAGTGGTCGCCTCCATTTATCCGGTATACGAATTTACTAAAGTGGTAGGCGGTGACAAAATCGATGTCCGTTTATTAGTGCCGCAGGGTGCCGAACCCCATGACTGGGAACCAACAGCCGCAGAAATTATAAAAATTAAGTCCGCACAAATCTTCTTTTACCACGGTGCCGGGATGGAGAACCTTGACAAAATACTCAATCCGGCCACGCTCGGAACTACTCAGGCTATCGCCGTAAGCCAAAATATCCAAGCCTTAACTCCATCACAAGAAGAAAATAAAGCTGAAAACGAAGGTGAGATTCATGCAAGCCACGAACATAGCGATGCCCATATGTGGCTTGATCCCATAAATGCCGAGCAGGAAGTGCTAACCATCGCTGAAGCGCTGGCGGCTAAAGACCCGGCAAACGCCGACTATTACCGAAAAAATGCGGAAAACTACAATAAAGAATTAGCATCCCTTGATACCGAGTATCGCGAGGCACTCTCCTCCATCCCCCGTCGTGATCTTATCACCAGTCATGCGGCCTTTGGGTATCTGACCAAACGATACAACTTAACTCAACTTTCCATTATGGGCTTAACCCCGGACAGCGAACCAACCCCGGAAAAGATGGCAAATGTAGTTACCTTTTGCCGCGAACATCAGGTCAAATACATATTTTTCGAAACCCTGGTCAGTCCCAAACTATCGGAAACGGTGGCCCGCGAAACCGGAGCCAAGCTCTTAGTGCTTAATCCCATTGAAAGCCTGACGGAAGAAGAAACCACCCAGGGAAAAACCTATCTTTCGATCATGCGGGAAAACCTCGCCAATATCAAAAAAGCGTTAAGCGAATAATTTAGGCTTGATATAACTCGTTTTATAAAATAACGCAGGCATCAAAGACGCCTGCGTTATTTTTATTCGTTTTGAGGTTTATGCTTCCACCGGTTATGCAGCCAAAACCATTCGTGAGGATACTGACGGATGTGGTCTTCAATAATACGGGTAAGCTTCTCGGTTACTACAAACACATCTTTTTCTTTGTCCGCTGATTTTTCGATAAACAGAGGCTTATGAAAGATAATTTTATGCTTTCCTATTTCTGTTGAGGTAATAAATCCCGGAACAATGGGTGAATCTTTAAGCCTGGATAATACGGCTGGCCCTGTAGGGGTTGACGCCGGTTCACCGAAAAAGTTAACAAAAACACCTGCTCGTCCCGCATCCTGATCCATTATTAATCCAATGATTTTTCCGTCATCTAGGAGACGAATCATATCGCGAACCCCTGTTTTATACACCGGCTGCATCCCGCTCATAGAACGATATTCATTGATAAAGCGGTCCATAGAGGCACTAGTCTGTTTTTGCGCCACTCCGACAACTGGAAAACCATTAAGCGCCATCGCGGCCCCAAACAACTCCCAGTTGCCGCTGTGAGCGGTTGAGACAATTACTCCGCGTCCCAACGCTAACGCATCGGTTAAATATTCTTTTCCTTCTATCTCAACAAATTCATTAATATTGCCTTGGTTTAAAAGAGGATATGCTATTACATCCATCAACATGGCTCCAAAACGGGTAGTACTCTTTTTCGCAACTTGCGTTGCCTCTGGTTCGCCAAGGTACAGGCTATGGCTAATATTAGCAATAGCCATACGTTTCCGTTTAGCGGGCACCACACACCAGAAAAGGTTTCCCAGCAAATTCCCCAGCAAATAACGGACTTCAAAGGGCAAAGCGCACATACAACGGCTGAATATTTTCATTACATAATATGCCATGATTCTTCTCCTTTTACGACTGCATAACTATCATCGTCATAAATTGAAGGTATCCTTCTATTCTAAAAAGAGGTTTTCTTAACTACATCTCTATAATTTTCCTGTTGAAGCGGCCCAAAAGACGCAGTCCTCCGCTCTAAAAGCGAAGCACTGCGTCTTTGCCGCATAACCTTTTTGTTCAATACTCTACATACCAGCCGCAATGCCGATCGCCTTATCCAATTTAGCGCGACTGACATTATAATCATAGAGTGCTTTGGTATAGTTGGTTTTTGCCGTATTCATAGCAAGTTCCGCATCGATTACATCCAAATTTATGCCAATGCCGTTGTTATAACGTTTCTGGGCCACATCGAAATCGGTTACCGCTTCTTCCACCGCAACC
>JAGGAE010000050.1 GCA_017889725.1 Bacillota bacterium
TAACCGTGACTCCTGCTCCTGGGGTTGTGCTGCGTAAAGGGGATAGAGCAATATTCCAGGGGGCGGCCCCAAGTGCACCGGTGAACGGACAAGCGGTTGATCCGGGCAATGTCGTTATAGAGATTACCAGTATTGGAGCTGACGGAAAAGGACAAGGGATGATTAGCCAAGGCGATGCCAAAACATTAGCGTCAACCGACGGATATAGGTTGGAAAAAAACTTGGTAGGAGTTCCAATTGGTTCGGCTAGTTATAAAAATCCTCGTCAGGAACTGGGGAATGCTCTTGCCGAAACATCTAAGTTAGTGGGTGAGATTCCCGGGTTTGTTCAGGATGCGAAAAATATAGGTGATGTTGGTTTTGGGGTGCTGGATAATTACGATAACGGCATAAATGCCATCGAAAGAACTCTGGGAGACGTTGAGAATGCCGGGAACACGATTCAGGCGGCAACCAATGGTTTGGCGGGGATTGATTCAAGTTCCTTGCAAAGCCAAATCGATAATTCATCCCGCGCAATGGGAGGATTAATCGGAACACTGGAAGTGCTAAAATTGGTACAGCCTGATATGGGTGGCACGGTTGATAATTTGAAAGCAACCCAGAGCAACTTGAATACTATGAAGAGTACACTAGCGGCGCTGGATAATGCAGCGGGTAATGCCCGTAAGGCTAAGACCGCGATAGACCAGGTAGTAGTCGGTACGCATAACACCATGGAAACATTAAAAGCCGTTGATGTGAATAGTGCCCGCCGTACCTTAGCGGATACAAGTAATCGGCTTGATAAAATAGCCGGTATAAATACTCCGGCCATTACGGCTCAGTTAGGATATATGGCGGCGGCGGTGCCTAATCTGAGAGATGAAGACATTAGCCACACCGTCAGCATCTTGGATAAGTTTATTGCCGGGCAGGTTATTCCCGGGGAACGCATTCAAATTTTGACCACAAGCGATATAAATGCGGAAGCTGCACTGCCTATTGTATATAGGCAGGCGGGACATCAAAATGTGGCGATATATTCAACGGCATTAGGCGTAATTGAGCCTAACGCCCGTGGTGAATTGTACAGGGTTCTTAGTGAAGTTAAGGCTATTTTGGCTGGTTTGACGGCGATTGTGGCAACTGTGCTGTTTTTGGTGTTTGACCACACCGCGGTTATGTCGGTTATGCGTCGCAAACGGAAAGGCGAGGAGAATCCGTCAAGGGGCTGGTTGGCTGCCGGAACGCGCCTTGTGAAGAGCGTTACTGCGCCTGAAAAGAAATATGGTATGGGTGTAGGGGCAAGTTTGCTTACGGCGATGTTTGTTTTGTCAGGCGGTGGAATACCTTATTTCCCTTGGATCGGAGTTCCGGTGCTGGGCGCGGTTTTCGGTCTGGTTATTGCCGGATATTGTGATAAGATCAGTCCCGTTTCAACGGAAGAGGTAGTAGCCGGTGAGGCACTAGGTTTATCCTTTGATGAGATTATGCGGGAAATTGTTATTCCGGCCGCTCGCCCGGGCTTGCTACAAAAGTTAAATAATCGAAAAATAAAGTTTAGATAGAGGCGGCAATCAAAGGAGGGAGAATATGCTTTCCATAAACAATCTAACTAAGCGTTTTGGGAAAATCGCAGCGGTTGATGGGCTGAATTTAGAGGTAAAGCAGGGCGAGACCATCGTGTTGATGGGACCGTCCGGGTGTGGCAAGTCCACAACTATTCGTACGGTTAACCGGCTGATTGAGCCCGATTCGGGCCAGATTATTTTTGCCGGACAGGATATCACGGCAATGGACGAAGAAAAACTGCGGCAATCCCGTAAACGGATAGGTTTTGTTTTTCAGCAATTTAATTTGATTGGACGTCTAACGGCGGTGGAGAATGTTATGCTGGGCCTGGTTATGGGCGGCGCGGATCGTCAGAGTGCTTATGACCGTGCGCTTAACGCTATGGAAAAGGTGGGACTGGTAAAGTATCGCGATCAAAAACCGTCCGAATTGTCGGGAGGGCAGCAGCAGCGGGTGGGAATTGCCAGAGCGCTGGCTTTTGAACCTGAACTGATGCTTTGGGATGAACCAACCGCTTCCTTGGACCCTATTTTGGTACGGGAAGTACTGGTAGTCATGGAGGAACTGGCAAAGTATCGGGCCAGCACAATGGTTGTGGTGACTCATGAGCTTCCCTTTGCCCTGCATGTTGCTGACCGGATTGTATTAATGGACAAAGGCAGAGTGGTAGAGGAAGGTATGCCGTCCAAGGTGTTTGTCAAGCCGGTATCTGAAATTGGTCAACAATACAAGGATCTTATTGAGTATCAAATGAATACCAGTGCGCTGACATTATCAGGACAGCGGGTTGCCTAATACGAAAAGAAGTAAAACTTGCAGGAGTTGCAAAAGTTATGTAGAATAAGTGATAGTTAATTATCAGGAAAATCGATGTCCTGTTTTGGGAGGATTTTATGCCACGTCAATCTACAATTGCAACTGTTGCGACGCTTACTGGTATCGGTTTGCATTCTGGTCGCAGCGTATCTCTTGAAATTCGGCCTTCTTGTGTTGGGTCAGGAATTGTGTTTGTTCGAGCTGACTTGCCTGGAAAGCCGAGAGTGAGAGCAACTGCGAAGAATGTAACCGGCACAATGAGGGCAACTACACTGGAGGATGGTGCGGCTAAGGTCTTTACAGTAGAACACTTGCTGGCTGCCTTTTCGGCCACGGGAATAGATAATTGTGAAGTTGAAATAACAGCGGTAGAGCCACCGGTTGCCGATGGCTCCGCTCTCCCTTTTGTCCGGTTGATTCAAGAGGCGGGAATTGTTGAGCAAGATGCACCAGCCTCATGTATTACTATTTCTCAGGCTCTGACGGTACGAGACGGGGATAAATTTATTACCATCTTACCTTATGATGGGTTCCGTATAAGCTTTACGTCAGTGAATTCGCACCCTCTGATCGGTGTGCAGTATGGAGACTATGAGATTACTGCCGACTCGTTTATTCGGGAGGTTGCAGCTGCCAGAACAATTGGGTTTATGCATGAAGTAGAGGCTTTGCAAGCACAGGGGCTGGCATTAGGCGGCAATACAGAAAATGCTGTTGTATACGATAATGACAAGATATTAACTCCGCTGAGATTCACCGACGAGCTGGTACGGCATAAAATACTTGATGTCGTTGGCGATTTATCATTAGTCGGAAGAATCAAAGGGCATGTAATTGCTGTAAAATCCAGTCATGCGCTGAATACTTCTTTAGCGAAACAAATACTGGCAAGTGTGTAGAAGATACGAGGAGGAGTGGTTCTCATGTTGAATGTGACGCAAATTCAAAATATAATTCCCCATAGGTTTCCGTTTTTACTGGTAGATCGTATTGTTGAGATTGAGCCTATGAAACGGGCAGTGGGAATTAAGAATGTAACAATTAATGAACAGTTTTTTCAAGGGCATTTTCCGGGTAAGCCTATAATGCCGGGGGTGCTTTTGCTTGAAGCTATGGCTCAGGTTGGCGGGGTGGCGATGCTGGCTACGGAAGAGCATCATGGGAAACTGGCGGTTTTCGCCGGGATGGACCGTGTCAAATTTCGTCGACCGGTTGTTCCTGGCGACCAAGTGCGCATGGTAGCTGAGCTTACTAGAGTAAGAGGGTCCATGGGCAAGATATGGGCGGAAGCTTTTGTTGAGGATGAACTTGTGGCAGAGGGCGAGTTTTTGTTTGCCCTAATACAGCCATAGGCGGTATTTTAAATAAAACGGTATAATCTATGTGAAAATAAGTAGCAGTTTTAAATTTTCGCCGATTATGAGCGTTTTTGCCGGAATACAGGATGCAATATTTAGACTGGCTGGTCCGATTATATATACAGAGAGTATAATTGCCCTGCCGGCTGCGCAATAGTAAGGAGATGATATGCTGTGAAGCCAGAGACAGTCGTAATACCAATTCGAAAAATACACGAAACAGCGGTGATTCATCCGGGCGCTCGTATCGGGAAAGATGTCGAAATTGGTCCCTACGCAGTTATCGGTGAGAATGTGCTTATCGGTGACGGGGTCCAAGTGGGCGCCCATGTTGTTATAGATGGCTGGACGAGTATCGGGAAGAATAGTGTTATTTTTCCTAGTGCATCTATAGGATCGGAACCTCAGGATTTAAAGTTCCGGGGAGAAAAGAGTTACGTCTTTATTGGCGAGAATACAAAAGTACGAGAATTTGCTACTATTAACCGGGCAACCGGTGAAGGCGAAGAAACACGGGTAGGTTCTAATTGCCTGCTCATGGCGTACACGCATGTAGCTCACAATTGTGTTATTGGAAATAATGTAGTAATGTCTGCAGCGGCAATGTTGGCAGGGCATGTAGTTGTAGAAGACCGGGCGGTAATTGGCGGTCAGGCAGGGGTACATCAGTTTGTGAAGATCGGCCGTAATGCTATGGTTGGTGCTACTTCCAAAGTAGTGCAAGACGTACCGCCGTTTGTCATTGTTGATGGTCATCCGGCAAAGGTTGTTGGTCTGAATAATGTCGGTATAGCACGGTCAGGCATAGGTGATATTGCACGGCGCAACCTGAAAAAGGCATACAAAATTTTGTATCGTTCCGGGGTATCTTTGCCGCAAGCCATTGCCGTTATGGAACAAGAACTTGAATCGTGTGAAGAAGTAGAGCAATTCCTACGATTTTTACGCAACGCAGAACGCGGCATTTGCCGCGGACGCAGGGACGACGGCGAATAAGGAGATTAGAATGAGAAAAGTTGGTTTATTGGCTGGCGTAGGCCGCTTGCCAGTAGAATTTGCCCGTGCCGCAAGCGGCATGGGCATTACCGTAGTAGCTATAGGTTTAGTTCCCGGTGTTGACGAAGAATTATCATCGGTAGCCGCCAAAAGCTTAACCATCAGCCTTGGTGAATTTGATCGCATCCTCAAAACGCTAAAAGAGGAAGGCGTTCAGGAAGTGACAATGCTGGGAAAAGTAACTAAGGAGCTTTTGTTTAGCGGAGCCATTGTACCGGATGACCGGCTTAAAAGAGTGTTGATGGGTTTGAAGGATTACAATGACGATACGTTGATGTTGGCTTTCGTGCAGGAACTTGCCAAAGACGGTATCGGGGTTGTCGATCAGACGGCTCTTATTCAGGCGCTTATGCCGGCACCAGGTGTACTAACGAAACGCCAGCCTACGGAGTCGGAAAAAAATGACATGGAATACGGATATGCCATGGCCAAGGAAATTGGCGCTTTAGATATTGGGCAGACTGTTGTGGTAAAAGATAAAGCGGTAATGGCTGTTGAAGCTATAGAAGGAACTGATGCCTGTATTCGGCGCGGTGCCAAGTTGGCCAGAGGCGGCGCTGTTGTCGCGAAAGTGGCTAAGCCAAATCAAGACATGCGGTTTGATGTGCCGGGGCTTGGTCCGGATACCATTAAGTCCATGGTGGAAGGCGGAGCAGTGGCTTTAGTGATAGAAGCGGGGAAAACGCTTTTGGCGGAAAGAAATAAAGTCATTTTATTGGCGGACGAACATGGAATTACGATTGTAGCAAAGTAATTTTCACCACAGGGCATAGAGACGGGGAGAAGTGAGGGAAACTATCTCTGTATCTTTATTCCTTGTGGTTGTACTTTTTCCTGAATCCTATTGTATTTATAGTTTGTACAGGAAAGCTTTTAGAATTAAAAGTTAAAGTCTTCGGTCAAACGGAATACAATTGACTCAAACTGGTTTGTGGAGGCCGAGTTATGTATAAAGTCATGCTTTCGGTGGGAGAGGCTTCAGGAGATTTACACGGAGCATGCGTAGCCGAGGCTCTTAAGAAAATTGAGCCCAGTGTTAAATTGTTTGGTATGGGCGGCGATGCAATGCGCAGCGCCGGAGTTGAAATTCATCATGATATTAAAGATTTAGGGGTAATCGGGTTTGTGGAAGTAATCCGGAACTTGCCCCGGCTGTTTCGATTGCGGGACGAATTAGTGGCTCTCATGGAGCATGAACGTCCCGATGTCTTAGTTATTATCGATTATCCGGACTTTAATGTTCGGTTAGCCAAAAAAGCGAAACAACTGGGTATCCCTATAGTATCTTATATTGCTCCAACCGCATGGGCTTGGCGACGGGGGCGTGCGAAAGACGTGGCTAAAATAGTGAATCGGGTAGCCGCGATTTTTCCGTTTGAAGCCGAAGTCTATCAAGAGGCGGGAGCAGATGTTGTCTTTGTGGGGCACCCCTCTTTGGATATAGTAAAGAATACTATGACCAAGGAAGAAGCCTACCGGCATTTTGGGGCGGACGCTGAAAAACCAGTGATTCTGCTTATGCCGGGAAGTCGTCGGCAGGAAATTAATACGTTGCTGCCGGTTATGCTGGAAGCTTGTGAAATTATCAGGAAACAAGTGGCAGGGTGTCAGTTTTTCTTACCGGTTGCTTCGACAATATCCAGGGATAGTCTACAGGAAATGATTAGCCAATCCCAAGTACCGGTTAAATTTACAACCGGTAACAATTATGACATAATGAATATTAGCCATGTTGCCATTTGTGCTTCAGGGACGGCTACGCTTGAAACGTCGCTGATGGGTGTACCAACGATTATTCTTTACAAATTAGCAACCTTGACATATGTATTAGGAAAACTGCTTGTGAAAATACCGCATTTCGGTTTGCCTAACATTATTGCAGGACGCAAAGTGGTTCCCGAATTGTTGCAAGATGCTGTTAATGCGGAAACCATAGCGGCTGAAGCGATAAAAATGCTGACCGATGACGTTTTGCGTCAGCAAATGGTAAACGACTTGGCTGACGTAAAAAGAAGGCTTGGGGAATATGGCGCGGTAACGCGGGTAGCCCAAACTATTCTTGAAATAGCTGCAATGAATCATGGAGGAACCCCATGACTGTGTACCGACGATTGTTTAGATATATAAAACCGTATAGTTTTAGGATCGTTGCTGCTGCAGTGTGCATTGTTCTGGCAGCGCTGGCCAACTTATATGTTCCCTGGGTTATTAAGGACGTAATTGACGATGTGCTTTCGGAGAAGAACATGGGCATGCTCAATATTATCGCCGGGGGCATTGTGATTGTTTTCTTTCTGCGGGGCATATTTTTTTACGGACAGACGTACCTGATGTCCTATGTCGGACAGCGGGTGATTATCGACTTGCGGGAGGCGTTGTATCGTCACCTGCAGCGTTTATCGCTTTCGTACTTCGAAACGCGTCGAACCGGAATGATCATGAGTTATCTTACTAATGACATAACGGTGTTGCAGACAGCTTTAGATGAAAACGTAAAGGAACTTTTTTCAGAAGGCGCTATACTCATCGGCTCTTTGGTCGCCATGTTTTATTTGCACTGGAAATTGACATTTTTAACACTGGTGACTCTCCCGATGGTAGCGCAAGCAATTAATGTGTTTGGAAAAAGACTCAGGATTTCCAGCGGTGTAATGCAAGAAAGACTTGCTGATATTACTTCGGTGTTGCAGGAAACCTTATTGGCTATACGGGTCATAAAGTCTTTTGCCCGTGAAGATTATGAAATTGAACGGTTTAACCGGGAAAATTACCACAATTTCCAGGCGCAGATGAAAACTGCGCAAGTACTGGCCATGCTTACACCCAGCATAGAATTTTTAGCCGCTATCGGCGTAACAGTAATTATCTGGTATGGCGGACGGGAAGTTATTGACGGTAATCTGACATCAGGGGCGCTAATAGCCTTTCTAATATATGTTGTTAATATTTCGAATCCTATAAAACGAATGAGTCGTTCTTACGGAAACATACAAAAGGCCGTGGCAGCTGTGGAGAGGATTTTTTCGCTGCTTGACACGGAACCTGAAATTAAAAATTCTCCGGGGGCGATAGAGTTACCGCCTATAAAAGGAAAAGTGGCTTTTAAAAATGTTTCTTTTTCTTATGAAAAAAGCGAACCGGCATTGGTTGATGTTTCGCTTACCGCGGATTCCGGACAAGTTATTGCTGTTGTCGGGCCAAGCGGAGCCGGAAAATCTACCATTGCCAGTCTAATACCCCGCTTTTATGATGTATTCAAAGGTGAGATCACCATTGATGATTTTGATATAAAAAAGGTAACCTTAGAGTCGCTGAGAAGGCAAATAGGGATAGTTCCGCAGGAAACCATTCTGTTCAACGGAACTGTCTATGAGAATATTTTATACGGGGATTTGAATGCTTCGGAAGAAGCGGTTGTGGCAGCTGCCAAGTCGGCTAACGCCCATAATTTTATTATGGACATGCCTGATGGATATAGTACTCAAATTGGGGAACGCGGGGCAAAAATGTCCGGTGGACAAAGACA
>JAGGAE010000103.1 GCA_017889725.1 Bacillota bacterium
ATTACCGTTGTTCTGTAAGAAGGCTTCTACCACTTGCTGGTTTTCCTCCGGTTCAGTTGTACACGTGCTGTAAACCAGCACACCGCCCGGTTTTACACATGCAGCGGCACTAGTCAAAATGGCGCTTTGCAGTTTCGGCAGTTCTAGCAGCATAGTTTCAGTTTTTCGCCACCTAGAGTCAGGCTTACGCCGTAGAACCCCCAGCCCGGAACAAGGAGCATCCACCAATACCCGGTCGGCTTGACCGGCAAAATGGATATCCAACTTGGTAGCATCCATTTCTTTCGTTTCAATTATAGAAATCCCAAGACGTTCAGCATTAGCTTGGGTAATTTCAAGTTTATGCTTGTAAATATCACCGGAAACAACCCTGCCCCGGTTGCCCATAAGCGCCGCAATATGAGTACTTTTGCCCCCTGGAGCACCACAGGCGTCAATAATAAATTCTCCCGGCTGCGGTGAAAGCACATGCGCCACCAACATGGAGCTTTCGTCCTGTACCTGCATCTGCCCTTCTTTTAATGTATTAAGATTCGCCAAAGCGGGATACTCGTGGCAAATTATCCCTTCCGGTGTCCACGCCGACGGTTCAGCAGTTACGCCCTCTTCCTTAAGTTTATCCAATAATGCTTCCCGTGTAAGTTTCAGCGTATTGGTACGTACCGATAGAGGCGGCGTATCGTTGTTATACTCTAATAGTGCTTCTGTTTGCTCGAACCCTAACCGGTTCAGCCATCTCGCAACCATCCATGTTGGATGGAAGTATTTAAGCGCCAAGTACTCTACTGGCTTCTTATCTTTATCTGGGTAAACGGCTTTTTCCTTATTCCGGGCGGCATTCCTGAGCACCGCATTAACGAATTTAACCGTTCCTGCATGTCCATACTTTTTGGCAAGTTCTACTGCTTCGTTGCATGCCGCCGATACCGGAACTTTAGACAAAAAAAACACCTGGTATATTCCCATACGCAGAATGTTCCTGATTACGGCCGGAATTTTAGTAAGAGGCCGGCTACAGTAATGACCGAGTATCCAGTCTATCGTATGACCCGCCTTAACCGTGCCGTATACCAGCTCCGTGACAAAACGCCGGTCCTGATCGCCAAGCCGTTGTCTGGTTAACTTCCGGGCTAGAGCAATATTGGCATACGCTCCTTCCGTTACCACTTCACCGATTATATCAAGCGCCACTTCCCGTGCGCTAGTATTCTTCGCCATGCATCCACCTCAAATTTATCTATCAAAATAGCCCGTCCTATCGCAAAAAATCAGTAATGGCTTTTTCCACTTTGTCCAAATCTACCACGGTATTACAACAAGGGCCTTCTGGCCGTTGATTTAAGATTCCTACCGCCGGCAACGGGAAAACATCTTGAATTCCGCTGGTCAAATCCCGTTCACAGGCTATCGCCAGCACAGCTCCGGGCCGAAGTGCCTTTACCGCCTTTCTGGCCAGTGTGCCTCCTGTTACCACCGCCAAATTCACACCATACACTTTTGCTAAAGCTACTAAACTGCCGACCGGACACTGCCCGCATTGTTTACAATTGGCGGTATCACGAGTAATTTTGTGTGGGCAGCTTTCCTTTTGAATACAATGCGGCGACAAAATAAGTAGTTTCTCAGGTTTAACTTTAATGTTTTTTTTGCGAACCAAATGATTGCTGACTTCTATAAAAGATCGTTCAACTTGTTCTTTTTCGATGTCAAATATCTTAGCAATTTGTATTGACAACGGAAAAAACAGATTGATTGCCGACCAAGCCAATCCTAAAAAAACGGGAGGAGTTGGTAATCCAAATAAAGCCGTAATTATTCCCAAAAAGCCTATCGCGATAATGAATAAGACTAACGCTAAAAGGCTTCCTACCAGAATAGGCAAATACTCGCTAATATTGGACAATCCCGGAAAAGCAACCATCCATAAGCCATATCCGGAAAGACCAGCTACAACTATACTTATCAAAATAAGCAATAAAAATAAGCGTTTCTGCGGACGTTGCACCGCAGCAATAAAAGCTTCCCCTTTAGCCCAGTATTTCCCCGACATTCATGCCATACCCCCGTACATATTCACCGGCAGTCATTCGCTTCTTACTTTCCGGCTGAACTTCCAGCAACTCGATAATGCCGTCAGAAGTAGCTATCTGGCAGCCAGTTTCGCTTATTGACAAAACCTGTCCACATTGTCCAAAGCTCCCAGATGAACGACTTACCTTCGACCGCCATATTTTTAAGATTTTGCCGCTATGCTCACAATAAGCACCCGGCCATGGATTTAGACCGCGAATCAAGTTATGTATTTGCTGTGCAGAATACCGCCAGTTAATACCTTCTATATCCCGGGTGAGCAACTTAGCATACGTAGCCCGATTATTGTCCTGCGGTGTTCTTGTAACGGTTTTCGTAGCTACTTTACCAAGGGTTTGAACTAGCAAATCGGCACCAATCAGCCTAAGTCTTTCATATAATTGACCGGTAGTTTCCTCAGGATCAATAGAAACGGTACGTTCTAATATAACATCCCCGGTATCCAGCCCGGCATCCATATACATCGTTGCAACCCCAGTCTCGGTTTC
>JAGGAE010000004.1 GCA_017889725.1 Bacillota bacterium
TACGTCTGCGGGAACATATCCACTGGTTGTATCTCCCTTGTAATATACCCTAGATCATTAAGTAAAGCTAGGTCGCGAGCTAAGGAGGCGGGGTTACAGGAGACGTAGATAATGCGTGCAGGCTGCATGGCGGCGAAGGTTTGGAGGACGGCGGGGGCGCAGCCGGCGCGGGGGGGATCGACGACAATAGCGTGGGGACGGATGCCATCTGCGTAAAGCTTGGGCATGACTTCGACGGCGTCGCCAACAATAAATTCAACGTTTTCGATATTGTTCCGTGCGGCATTTCGGCGGGCATCTAAGACGGCGGGTTCGACGACTTCAATGCCATATACTTTCGTCGCTTTGCGAGCGAGGAACAAAGTAATAGTGCCCGTCCCGCAATACGCGTCAATTACAGTTTCGCTGCCCGTCAGGCCGGCATATTCAAGGGCTTTTTCATAAAGAACTGCCGCTTGGGCGGTATTAACTTGAAAAAAAGATTGGGCAGAAATATGGAAGTTAAAGTCCCCCAATCTGTCGGTGATGGTGTCCCTCCCCCACAACGTACGAGTACGGTTTCCTAAAATGACGTTAGTGTTCCGGCTATTTATATTCTGCACGAGGCTGACCAGCCCCGGAATGTTATTCTTAAGCGCGTCAACCAGCTTATCCCGTTCTGGAAAATCCGGCACAGCGGTAACAAGGACAATCATGATTTCCCCGCCGACAACTCCGACACGGCCAAGGACGTGGCGGAGCACGCCGCGTCCTGTACGCTCGTCATACGGACTAATTCCTAAGCCCGCCGCAATATCACGGACTTTGTTCGCGATGAGGTTATTCGCCGAATGCTGAATACGGCAATCATCCACATTAATAATAGTATGGGTTCCCTGTGCGTAGCAGCCCACATCAAGCTTCCCTTTTTCCCCGCCTACCGGAAACTGCATTTTATTACGGTAATACCAAGGGTCTTTCGCACCCATAGTAGGATGTATGATTACCCCTTCCAAACCGCCAATACGGCTGACGGCGTCGACGACGGTCTGCCGTTTGCTAGCTAGCTGGGCCGGATAATCCAAGTGTTGCAGCTGGCAGCCGCCGCATTCAGAAAATATTTTGCAGACGGGCTCAACCCGATGAGGTGAGATCGTCTCTACTTTTACCAAACGCCCTTTGGCGTAATTTTTTTTGACTTCGGTAATCCGGGTTATGACTTCTTCCCCCGGCAGTCCGCCCGGTACAAATACAGTGAAGTTCTCACAGCGGCCTACGCCTTCCCCGCTGTGTCCCAATCCGGCGATTGATATTGTGTAAGTTTGTCCCTTAGTTACAGGTATCGTATCTCGTGCCACGTAAAAACCATCCTTCTCCTAGAAGCGCAAAAACGCTGTTCCATCTTTTCTATTCTGCTTTGGCTGCGCTGTTCTCCCCATCAGCCGATTTGGCAAGTTCAATAAGTTTGTCGGTATATTCTTTGAGTTTATTTTTCACCAGGTCATGGATACTGCCGCTCGGATAAATTCCTTCGGGCGATGCCTCACCAGCGGGAACGCCGGTCAAAATCTCAATGCCCTCGTCAATATTTCTTACCGGATAGATATGGAATTTTCCTTCCCGCACGGCATCAACAACTTTGTCGCAAAGAGTAAGGTTGTTGATATTCTGATATGGAATAACAACACCCTGTTTACCATTCAGTCCTTTCAGCTTGCAAACTTCGAAGAAGCCCTCGATCTTTTCGGTGACTCCGCCGATGGGCTGAATTTCCCCTTTTTGGTTGACGGAGCCAGTAACGGCCAGCTCCTGACGAATAGGAACTTCCGATAGGCTGGATAATATGGCGTACAACTCGGTGCTGGAGGCACTGTCCCCGTCAACCCCATCATAAAGCTGTTCAAAGGTCAGACTGGCAGTCAGCGTGAGCGGCTGGCGTTGCGCATATTTTTGTCCGAGATACCCGCTTAGAATGAGAACGCCTTTGCTGTGGCTGGTACCGCTCATTTTGGTTTCGCGCTCGATGTTGACTACGCCGCTTTTCCCCATATAGGTGTTGGCGGTAATCCTGGACGGCTTGCCGAACATGTACTCGCCTACTGACAACACTGCCAGACCGTTGACCTGCCCGACTGTTTCCCCGTCCGTATCAATTAGCAGTTTGCCCTCGGCAAACATTTCCTGCAGCCGTTCTTCGTATTTGTTATAGCGGCGCTGCTTTTCATGTGTGGCGACTTTGATATGATCCTCGTTGACCATTGGACTGTCGTCCGCTCCAGCCCAGGCATCCGCCTCGCATAAGAGTTCAACTACTTCGTTGAACTTGGTGGTCAGCTTATTCTGACTGCCAGACACACGGGTGGCATATTCAACCACTTTTTTGACAGCTTTTTTATCAAAGTGCCGCAAGTTTTCCCTGCGGACAATGGAGGCGACAAAGCTGGTAAGTTTCCCGATGTTTTCGGCATTGTTATCCATCTCGGTATCAAAATCAGCGAATACTTTGAATAGCTTGCGAAAATCTTCGTCATAGTTAAACAGCAGCTGATAGAGCTGCGGGTTGCCTATCAAAATGACTTTGACTTTAATAGGAATATATTGCGGTTTAACAGAAGCCATCGCCAGCATTCCATATTGTTCACCGAGATTTTCAATGTACAGTTTGCCTGTTTTCAGCACCCGTTTTAAAGCTTCCCATGCCCCGATATTGACCAAAAGGTCGCGAACCTGGAGAATAAGATAACCACCGTTGGCGCGATGAATCGCCCCCGCTTTAACCATGGTAAAGCTGGTGCTGACAACACCCATGCGATTTTCATATTCCAGTCGTCCGATTAAGTTGTAATAGGTAGGATTAGGCTCTACCACTACCGGGCTGCCGTCCATATCCCGGTTATTAATTAACAGGTTGATTTCATATTTATCTTTGCCCGAATCCTGCATGCTCCGACGGAACATGAGAAAGGGATTGGCATCTTCTTCCATCGCCGCGGGTTTAAAGTCGCCGATATTTTTAACAATATCCCCTTTCACGGCTTCGAGGAAGCTGGCTACCTTAGAATACGGCTGATATTTCTCCAGCAGTTCGTCAATAAAGTGACCAACAGCAAACATCCCGACTTTAGCATCAAGGTTTTTCAGTTCCTCCCTGGCTTCGCGTTCCAGGTGCTGTACCTGATGAATGGCGTTTAGCGCCCGTTCCTGGACGGCCAGCAGTTGCTTTTCATACTTATCCTTCATCTCCCGGTCGAGGTTCTGAAATTCTTCCTGAGACATAGGCTTGCCCTCCTGAATGGGCATACCAACAAAGCCGGTATTGGTCCACTGGGGCAGTATCCCTAATTCTTCCGCCTGTTGGTTAAAAAGATCCATGACCTGACTGCGGTTTTCCTGGAATTTCTTCATTACGGTATTCTTAGCCTGATCGTAATCATCGCCGGTAAACACCTTGGGAATTTCACTCGTCAGGTCTTCTACCAAGTTTTTCATATCCTGTCTTAGCTCACAGCCTAAACCGGCCGGCAAGGACAACGCGATAGGCTGGCTAGGGTTTTCGAAATTATTAACATAACACCAATCGTCCGGCGTATCCTCGTTAGCGGCCACTTGCGTTACAGCCGCTTTGGCATACGTCATTTTGCCTGTACCTACAAGGCCGGACAGATAAATGTTATAGCCAAAGCTTTTGGTTCCAAGCCCGAATTTCATGGCTTTAACCGCCCGTTCCTGGCCTACCATCGCTTCAAGCGGGGCAACCGATTCCGTGGACTCATAGGGAAAAAGCTGATCATCGCAGGTAAACCGAAGTTTATCGGCTGATAATTCCTGGCACTTATGCACTTTTTCATCCCCTTTTGTCATTTGTCCAAACATCTTGGTAGCCTGATTGGATAATTATTCTAGATTATATGCAAAAAGCCCTTTTTACTCCCTCTGTTGTGTCCAAACAATCTCTTGGCTGTAGCAGGACAAGCACAGGTCAAAATACTCCTCTGGACTAACGCGGGCGGCGATCAGCGTTTTCTTGTCAGCTCCCACACTACTGATACTTTCGATTTGTCCATCCTCCCGAAAATGTCCCAGCATTGCTGAAACGCAGCCATTGGCCGTAGGGGCCACCGGCGGAACTTTGCTGGAACCAAACAAACGGGTATTTGCGCATTCTTTACAGTAGGGCATAGCTACCTCCTTGGGTTTTAAAGTAATGTCCAACCGAAAAAAACAAGCAATATCTTCGTGGTATTAATCACCGAATGAGCAACAATGGCGCTGACCAGCGATCCCGACCAATAGTATAGGAACGCCAACCCCGTGCCAACCACCAGCATTTCCGCCAGCCAATAGGCGTTAAAATGAAACAAGGCAAACAGGGCCGCGCTGCCTAACGCTCCAGCAAATACCCCGTAGCGTTTCGCTAGAACCGGAAAGGTAAACAGTCGGTACAGCATTTCTTCCGCAACCGGAGCCGCCACCCCCGCCAAAAATAGCGGTACCGCCAATTCCTCAAGCGCTTGGGCGTGCTCCACCTGTATAAGCAGTGGATGCTGTGTTGGCGTAAGGGCAAAAGATGTTGTATAAAGCCGCTCCGTATATACGCTGAAGGTGAGAAGTCCCACCCCGGCGATTAGGCCAAAGGAGAGGTTCTTCAGAAGCTTTCGGCCCGGCCCGAGCGTTATGCCCCAGCCGCTGCTCTGTCTGACGGTCAGCCAAACCAGCACCACCACGACCAGACGGTCGGTGAGTTCAATAGCATTCTGGCTGACAGTAAACAGTACCGGATACAAAAACCGCACCAGGATAATGCCCACTACCAGCCGCAGGCAGTGTACCGCCAATACCTCCCTCATTCCCCAGGAAACGGTGCTAAAGCGCATTGCCACCCCTTCTTTTTTATTACTTACTCTGTCATTATGTGCGCGTCCAGTTGCTTTCATACAAAAAAGCAGGGGTGCATAAAGCGCTCCCCTGCAGGTAATTAAAGGATTTTTTTCACTAGCCTTTTGCTACATATGTTCCTTGAGCAGTTTATTCACTACCTCGGGGTTGGCGCGTCCCTTGGTTTCTTTCATAACTTGTCCCACCAAGAAACCAATAGCCCGTTCTTTACCAGCCTTAAAGTCGGCAACCGACTGCGGGTTGGCGGCTAGAATTCGTTCTACAATGGCAACAATTTCGCCCTCGTTGGAAATCTGGACCAGACCTTCTTCTTTGACAACAGTGTCCGCATCTTTGCCGCTGGACCACATATTTTCCAGGACCGTCTTTGCGATTTTATTCGTAATGGTTCCTTTATCAAGCAGAGATATAAGTCCGGCCAGCTTTTCCGGCGTAACCGGGCAGGTTTCGATAAGCTGACCGGAATTGTTCAAAAGGCGCGATACCTCGCCCATCAGCCAGTTGGCAGCAGCTTTGGCTTCAGCCCCGCTGGCTACAGCGACATCGTAGTATTCGGCCATGGCCCGGCTGGCAGTGATGCTTCCGGCGTCGTAGTCGGACAGACCATAATCCTTCATAAGTCGGGCCTTACGAGCGTCCGGCAATTCGGGCAGGTTCTTCCTGACCTCTTCCACCCAGTCCGGATCGACTACGATGGGTACAAGGTCTGGTTCAGGGAAATACCTATAGTCTTCGGCCTGTTCTTTATTACGCATAGACAGCGTAACGCCCCTGCCGTCATCCCATGAACGGGTTTCCTGAATGACTCTTCCGCCTTCTTCAAGGATTTCCGTCTGGCGGTATACTTCGTATTCCAGTCCCTTCTGCACGGCTTTAAAGGAGTTGAGGTTTTTGATTTCAGACTTAGTGCCGAATTTGGTTTGTCCCTCCGGGCGAAGGGATATATTGGCATCGCAGCGCAGGCTGCCTTCTTCCATTTTACAGTCGGATACGTCGACATATTGCAGAATGGCTTTTATTTTTTCCAAATAGGCTTTAGCTTCTTCCGGCGAACGAAGGTCGGGCTCGGACACGATCTCCAGAAGCGGCACTCCGGTACGGTTGTAGTCGACCAGGGCATAGTCAGACTTATTAATGGTACCTGCGTGCACGAGTTTGCCCGCGTCTTCTTCCATATGTACACGGGTAATACCGATACGTCGCGTCTTTCCATTGACTTCTATATCGAGATAGCCGTTGACAGCGATAGGCAGGTCATACTGCGAAGTTTGAAAGTTCTTGGGCAAATCCGGATAATAGTAATTTTTGCGGTCAAACTTGCTAAACGGCAGTATTTCACAATTGAGCGCCAGTCCGGTACGGACGGCGAATTCCAGAACTTTGGCGTTAAAAACCGGAAGTACGCCCGGCAATCCTAAACAGACAGGGCAGACATTGGTGTTTTGTTCCGCGCCAAACTTGGTCGAACAGCCGCAAAATATTTTGGACTGCGTTTTTAGTTCGGTATGGACTTCCAGACCGATGACAACTTCGTAGGCCATAGCTTATGCTCCCCCCAGCGGCGCAAGGCGCTTATAATAATCGTTATTTTGTTCAAAGGTATAGGCCGCTTTGAGCACATCGCTTTCTCCCAGCGGTTTGCCGATAATCTGCAGGCCGATCGGCATATGTCCCTTAAAGCCGCACGGCAGGGAAATAGCCGGTACACCGGCAAGGTTGACAGGCACGGTGCACACGTCCTGCAGGTACATGGCCAGTGGATCATTGATTTTTTCACCAATTTTGAAGGCAGTAGTAGGCGCAATAGGTGCTACCAGCACATCAACATCTTCAAAGGCTTTATCAAAGTCACGCTTGATGAGCGTCCGCACTTTCAAAGCTTTTAGGTAATAAGCGTCGTAATAACCGGAACTTAAGGCATAGTTGCCCAACATGATACGGCGTCGCACTTCAGCACCAAAGCCTTGAGTACGGGTTTGGGTGGCCATAGAGATAAGATCCTCACCTTTTTCCCGCTGGCCAAAACCAACACCGACATAGCGCGCCAGATTGGAGCTGGCTTCAGCGGTAGCCACCATGTAGTAGGTAGCCAGTGCATACTCGGTATGAGGCATGGACACTTCCTTGTACTCAGCACCCAAGGCCTTTAATTGTTCAATAGCCGCATAGACGGCCTTTTCCACGTCCGGGTCCATCCCGGCAACAAAGTATTCTTTAGGCAAGCCGATTTTCATGCCCCGGATATCCGGCACCAGCGCTTGGGTATAGTCCGGCACCGGCGCGTTAATGGAGGTAGAATCGCGGTGATCGTAGCCGGCGATGGCGTTCATCACCAGGGCGCAGTCAGTAACGTCGCGGGTGATGGGTCCGATTTGGTCAAGCGACGACGCATACGCCACAAGACCGTAACGGGATACACGGCCATAGGTTGGTTTAAGACCGACAACACCGCAATATGCAGCGGGAAGACGGATAGAACCGCCGGTATCAGACCCCAGCGCCCACACGGCTTGTCCTGCAGCAACGGCCGCAGCTGAACCGCCGCTTGAGCCGCCGGGAACGGTATCGGTGTCCCACGGATTACGTGATACCTTAAACGACGAATTTTCCGTAGAGGAGCCCATGGCGAATTCATCCATGTTGGCCTTACCAACAAGGACGGTCTGCTGGGCATTCAGCTTTTCCGTGACCGTAGCATTGTAGGGCGGAACAAAATTAGCCAGAATTTGCGAGCCGCAGGTTGTCTTGGTTCCTTCGACACAGATATTGTCCTTTAATGCTCCGGGAATGCCTGCTAAGGCGGGCAGTTCTTCATTGGCCTTGAGTTTTTCATCTACACGGCGGGCTTGGGCCAGCGCGTTTTCTTTGGTCAGGCTGATAAAGGCCTGCACTTTATCTTCTACCGCGTCGATGCGGGTATATATCGCTTCAGCCACTTCCACTGCCGAAACTTCTTTGGTTGTTAGCTTATCTTTAAGCTCATGGGCTGTCAGTTTATAAAGCTCCACGCCGGTTCCTCCCTATCCTTCCAGTATCTTCGGCACCTTAAAATAGCCGTCTTCCTGCTCAGGCGCGTTCTTGAGCGCCAATTCCCTCGCCAGGGAAGGCTTGGCTTCATCAGCGCGCATGACATTTTTCAAGTTCAGTATGTGGTCGGTCGGTTCCACACCTTCCGTATCCACTTTGTTTAACATATCGACATACTCTAAAATAGCGTTTAATTGGCCGGTGAACTTGTCCATTTCGGCTTCATCCATAGCCAGTCGGGATAAAAACGCCACCGTTTCAACGTCTTTCCTAGTAATTTTCATTCTTTCACCACCCTAACTGCATGTGAATTAATTCCATATAGCCTATATTATACCACGGTTGTATCCGTTTGTAACAGCAGAAGAAGTTCCTGTTCATCCAATATAGGAATGCCCAATTGCCGGGCTTTATCAAGCTTGCTGCCCGCTTCTTCCCCTGCCACAACATAGTGGGTTTTTTTGCTAACTGACCCGGCCACCTTGCCTCCCGCCGCTTCAATCCTTGCAGTGGCTTCGCTGCGGGTCAACGTCGGCAGTGTCCCTGTGAGTACAAAGGTCTTGCCTGCGAGGGGTACATTTGTTTCATCAGGCTTTTCCTCGGTCAACTTAACTCCGGCCCGATGCAGTTTTTCGATTAATTCCAGATTATCCTCCGACGCAAAGTAGGCGACGACGCTTTCGGCGATTTTGGGTCCGATTTCGTCAATAGCCGTCAGTTCCTCAAAGGACGCTTCTTTCACCTTTTCTATATCACCGAAATGACGGGCAAGCTGCCCAGCCGCTTTGACACCGACAAAACGTATGCCTAAGGCAAAAAGCAATCGGCTAAGTCCGGCACCTTTGCTGGCAGCGATCGCAGCCTGTACATTGGCAGCCGACTTAACCCCCATACGCTCCAACTTGCTCAGTTTCTCTGCGGTTACGCTGTATAAATCAGCGGCGTCGGTCACAAGACCAGACTCCAGCATGGCAGTAACCACCGCCGGACCCAAGCCGTCAATGTTCATGGCATCACGGGAAACAAAATGGAACAACCCTTCCCTCTGCTGGGCAGGACACCCCGGGTTGATGCATTTATGGGCGGACTCGCCCACTTGACGCACCACCTGCTGACCGCATTCCGGGCATTCAGCTGGTAGCGTGAAGATGGTTTCGGTTCCGGTACGCTGTTCCGAGAGACTGCGAATGACTTCGGGGATGATTTCCCCGGCCTTATGAATGACTACCGCATCGCCAATACGGATGTCTTTTTCTTTGATAAAATCCTCGTTATGTAAGGTTGCCCGGCTGACGGTAGTACCCGCCAGGCGTACAGGCTGCAGAATGGCTGTCGGCGTAAGTACCCCTGTCCGACCAACACGGACAAATATATCTTCGACTCTGGTTACCGCCTGCTCGGCTGGGAATTTATAGGCAATCGCCCAGCGGGGATCTTTAGCGGTAAAACCTAACCGTCGTTGTCCCTCCAGGCTGTTGAGTTTAATGACCAGGCCGTCGATGTCATAACCAAGAGTAGAACGCCGCTCCATCCAACTTTCGCAATAATCTGCGACGGCTTCGATCTCGGTAAAAATCTGAAAGTTGGTATTGACTTTTAACCCTAGCTTGGCCAGATAGTTCAGGGTGTCACTGTGACTGGATAACGCAATCCCTTCTCTGGCGCCAATGCCATAGACGAAGATATCCAGCGCCCGCTCAGCGGTAACACAGGCATCCAGTTGCCTAAGTGATCCGGCCGCAGCATTGCGCGGGTTGGCAAAAAGCGTTTCTCCTGCGGCCTCTCGGGCGGCGTTGAGCCGTTCGAATTCTTTTCGCGGCATGTACACTTCGCCTCGCACTTCCAGGAAAGGCGGCGCGTCCTGCAATCGGTGCGGCAGCGATTTGATGGTGCGAACATTGGCACTAACGTCCTCACCCACCTGTCCATCCCCCCGGGTGGCGGAGCGCACTAAGCGGCCATTTTCAAAGATCAGGTTAATAGCCAATCCGTCAATCTTGTGTTCGACGACATATTCCACTGGCAAACCGTCTAATCCTCCGCGCACGCGCGCGTCAAACGCCCGCAGGTCTTCACGTGAAAAGGCGTTCCCCAGGCTGAACATCGGCGTCGGGTGCGCCATAGGGCCAAAGCCAGCCGCCGGCTGAGCACCGACCTTTTGAGTCGGAGAGTCAGCTGTTGTCACCTCCGGAAACAGAGTTTCTATTTGCAGCAGCCGGCGCATCAGCACGTCGAACTGGGCATCGGTAATTTCCGGCGCATCCTCTACATAGTAGCGCTGGCTATGATAATTTATCTCTTTGCGTAATTCGGCCGCGACACTGGCTGCTTCCTCCGTATTGCCCGGCAATTTCTCACTCATAACGTACTTCCCATCCTTTGACGTTATACTCGTAACACCTTACACCCGTGTCAGCGGTGCAAACTGAACCATTAACTGACGGATGCCCATTCCCGGAAAAGCAACTTTTATTTCCTGCTGGTCGCCGGTACCCCTCACCTCGACAACAGTACCCAGCCCCCATTTGGCGTGCTGGGCCTTATCCCCGGCTTTCCATTCACCGCCAGCCCTCGGCACAGCGGCTCTTGGCGCACTGCCTCCGGCCTGAGGCATGGGCCGCCGGGAAGGGGTGCTGACTGGCCTTGTGGCCGAGCCGTACATGCTATTCGACGATTTGGCCTGAAAGGTTTGCCGAACATGCCGCTCAACCAGATTTTCCGGGATTTCACTGATAAAGCGGGATGGCGGATACATGACAGTATTGCCGTATATGGTACGCATACGGGCATTAGTGATATAAAGCTTGGTGCGGGCGCGGGTAATGCCGACGTAGCAGAGACGCCGCTCTTCTTCAATCTCGCTCTCGTTCATCAGCGTACGGGAATGCGGGAAAATTCCTTCTTCCAGCCCGGCTAAAAAGACGATGGGAAACTCCAGTCCTTTGGCGGAGTGCAGCGTCATTAAGGTTACTCTATCTTCCGATAAATCAGCAGTATCGACATCCGACACCAGGGCTACCTGACTGAGAAAGTTTTCCAGAGTGGGTTCCATGTCTTCAGTAGCAAAATTTTTCGCTACACTTAGAAGTTCCCTCAAGTTCTCGATCCGTGTCTCGGACTGAGGCGTCTGCTCGTTTTCCAACTCAGTAAGATAGCCGGTATCTTGCAGTACCGCGCGGATAAGCTCTTCCACTGGCGTCTGCTCGGCTTTGGTAATAAGCTTTATCAACAGTTCGCCGAGCCCCTCCAGTTGATTTTTGGCCCGGGAGGTAAGTCCGGGGACAGCGTCAGGGTTGGACACCGCGTCAAATAGCGTGGCACCCGTCGAATTGGCATACTCGGTCATGCGTGCAATACTGGTATCGCCGATGCCGCGGCGCGGAACATTGATAATCCGAAGCAAACTAATAGCATCAGAAGGGTTAAAGATTACCCGTATATAGGCCAAAATATCTTTTACCTCTTTGCGGTCATAGAACTTAAGCCCGCCTACCATGGTGTACGGAATTCCGGCGCGCATAAAGGCTTCTTCTACAACCCGGGACTGCGCGTTGGTACGATACAGTACCGCCATGTCACTATATGGAGTGCGATACACAGTATTATGCTTAATGAGCATTTCTGTAATAAAGTTGGACTCGTCGCGTTCATCGGTTGCCAGGTAATGGGTAACTTGTTCTCCGGCAGTGTTGTCCGTCCACAGCGATTTCGGTTTACGGTCTGAGTTATTCTCAATCAGCGTATTCGCCGCATCCAGAATGTTCTGGGTGGAACGATAGTTTTGCTCCAGTTTGACAACCTTGGCATCAGGGTAATCGCCTTCAAAATCCAGGATGTTTCTGATGTCCGCACCCCGCCAGGCATAAATACTTTGGTCGATATCGCCCACAACAAAAATGTTGCGATATTTCGCCGCCAGCATGCTGGCTAATAGGTATTGGGCCCGGTTGGTATCCTGGTATTCGTCAATAAGGATATAGCGGAATTTTTCCTGATACTTCGCGAGCACCTCGACGTTATCTTCCAGAAGGCGAACGGTCAACATAAGGAGATCGTCAAAATCCAGAGCATTGTGTAACCGGAGGCGCATTTGGTACATCTTGTACACTTCGGCTACCTTTTTCTGATAAAAATTATCGGCTTCCCGGTCAAACGCATGAAAATCAGTCAGCGTATTTTTGGCGTTGGATATAGTCGCTTGTACTCCATTCGGTGGGAAATGTTTATCGTCTAGGTTGAGCTCTTTGAGACATTGCTTGATCAGCGTCTGGCTGTCCCCGGTGTCATAGATGACAAAATTACGGTCGTAGCCGGGCAAATTATCAATTTCCAGCCGCAAAAACTTCGCACAAAAGGCATGAAAGGTGCTGAGCCATATATTCTTAGCCGTGTCGCCGACAATGGCTTGCACCCGTTCTTTCATTTCTGCCGCCGCTTTATTGGTAAAGGTAATGGCCAGTATGTTATACGGCCGCACTCCCTGGTCAAGCAGATACGCAATCCGGCTGGTCAGTACGCTGGTTTTACCTGAACCTGCACCGGCAATAACCAAGAGTGGACCGTCAACATGAGTGGCAGCCTCGACTTGCCCCGGGTTTAATCTGTTAAGTATATTGCTCATGGCTTCCTCCGAAAATGATCTTTAAAGATGTATATTTTCTCCGTAAAGTAAGGTTTTCCTGTCTAATTGCGCAAGAAAAAAAATCTTCAGAACATATGTTTTACAAACACTTGTTCTGTGTATTATAATAGTACCAAAAGAAAGGATGTGCAAGAGTTGGATGTACTGGACAAGCTGCAAATTTTAGGCGAAGGGGCAAAATACGATGTGTGCGCGTCTACTGCCACAAAAAGCAGTAAAATTATCAATCCGGCAATAGGCAGCACCAGTCCCAGCGGGATTTGCCACTCTTTTACCCCGGACGGACGCTGTATTTCGTTATTTAAAGTGCTATTAACCAATTACTGCGAGAAAGACTGCGCCTATTGCCCCAACCGTATTGATCGTAATGTGCCCCGCAGCCGCTTTACCGCGGACGAACTTGTAAACGTGTTTATGGAGTTCTACCGGCGCAATTACGTCGAAGGTTTATTTTTAAGCTCGGGTATTTTTCATTCTACTTCCGCTACAATGGATGAAATGATTAAAGTCGCCGAAATCCTACGGAATCACCACAAATTCGGCGGCTATATCCACCTGAAAATCCTGCCAGGATCCAGCGCCGCCGAAATTCAAGCAGCAGCAGCGGTGGCTGACCGGATCTCGCTGAATATGGAAGCACCGTCGGACCGGCATCTGGCAAAGCTCAGCCGAACCAAACAGTACGGGCCTGAGATTATAGGCACCATGGCAAAAATCGGTGCCTATGTCGCCCGTTACAAAGATGTCAGCCATACTACTCAGTATATTGTCGGCGCAGCCCAGGAAAGCGACCGGGATATATTAACTTCCGCCGCCAGTCTGTATAAAGGCTATGCCTTAAAACGGGCCTATTTCAGCGCCTTTCAGCCAGTCAAGCATACGCCGCTGGAAACGGTGTCAGCTACGCCGCTCATCCGGGAAAATCGGCTGTATCAGTCTGATTTTCTCTTACGCCTATACGGGTTTCATCTTGGCGAATTCGTCTTTGACGCAGGCGGCAATCTGGATCCTGACATAGACCCTAAGCTGGCCTATGCTCTTAACCACCCCGAGCTCTTTCCTCTGGATATTAACCAGGCCTCCTATCAGCAGCTATTAAAAGTGCCGGGTATCGGCCCCCGCTCGGCAAGCCGTATTGTTCAGGTTCGACGGACGCACCGGCTGAATGACCCCCGCGAGTTAAAAAACGCCGGTGTGGTATTGAAACGTTCGCTGTCATTTATCACGCTTAACGGACAATACTTCGGCGACCGGCGTCTTTTAGACAAGCCCCGCCGCCAAACATATCAGCAGCTCGCGCTCTGGGGTGACGAACGCGACCTTTATTCATCGCTTATTACGGGGTGATTGTAATGATATTATGCTCGCCGCAATCCTGGTCCATAATAAAAGCCGCTCTACTGGCAAAAATTCATCAGGACTTACCCTGCGTCAAAGGGGAAGAACCTTCCCTTGGGCTCTTTGGCTACTCGCCAGACTTTGACGCCGACACTTTTACCTTGCCTCACTTGGTCCAGCTAGCGGCAAAGAAGAATATCGAAGCAAAATGGCTACTGGCCGCTCCCGGAAAAACTCTGGCCAGCTATATAAACGCCAATTTACGCTATACAGCTTGCGGAAAGGTTCAGTTGGCTTTTGCCGTGATCGAAGAGTCTCTGAATGGCGGGTACAGCTATACGTTACATGGCCTCAGTGATATCAGCCGCGTATTTCTGAACCGTTACCGGGCCGTATGGCACGAAGTTCACCGCATGACAGGTTTTATCCGGTTTCATCCCACCCCGGACGGCGAACTAGCTGCCCAACCTAAGCTGTTTCACCATACAGCCGATCTTATACTCAGGCAGTTTTCTCCCCGTTACCCGGGCACCACGCTGGTACTGGTGTTGGATAACCACGCCCTGATGCTGAAAAACGGCAAACTTTCCACCGCTCCGATGGAAAAATATCTCGCCTCTATTGAAAACGATTCTTTTACGCCGGTCTGGGAAAAATACTATCAATCGCAATATATTGCCTCGCGGAAAAATATCGCGTTGGCCGAGCGGGTCATCCCCAAGAAGTACTGGAACTGGCTGGAAGAAGGCCGCCTCCTGGAAGAGGCCGCAAAAAAGTAATTATTAAAATAACCGGCTATTCCCTCTTGCATACCGGTTATTTTCGTGCTAATATGTATTAAAATCTCATAATTAGAAAGCAATGACAGGGAAAGTACCAACGTAACTTCCTCTTCAGAGAGCCGGACATGGTGCAAACCGGCAGGAAGACGCCTGGGAAAGCCCCCCTGGAGCCGTAGGCCGAAACCAAAGTAAGCCGCTCCGCAACCCGGCGTTAACGGGAAAAAGTTGAGCCGTTTGGCTAATTTAGGTGGTACCGCGGGAACAATAATCTCGTCCTTCTTAGGACGGGATTTTTTATTTTTATTTAGAGAGGTGTACGCAATGCTTGAATTACTGGAATTACTCGAAAAGGATCCTACTCTTACGGTCGATCAAATGGCCACCATGCTGGCCAAACCTAAAGAGGAAATCGCCAGAGAAATCAAACGTCTAGAGTCTGAAAAAATTATCGTTAAATTCCAAACCGTAGTTGACTGGGAAAAAGTTGGCATCGACCGCGTAAGCGCCATTATTGAAGTAAAGATTACCCCTCAGCGCGAGGTAGGCTTTGACGCCATCGCCGAGCGTATCTATCGCTTTCCAGAAGTACGCAACCTCTATCTCATGTCAGGAGCCTTCGACCTTATGGTTATGGTGGAAGGGAAAAATCTTAAGGAAGTATCCCGTTTTGTTTCCACCAAGCTGTCTACCATTGAGGGCGTACTCAGCACAACCACTCATTTCATGCTGAAAATGTACAAAGAAGCAGGTGTCATCCTTGATGACAAAGAAGATGACCGTCGGCTGGTGGTGTCACCATGACCTGGGCAGATAGACTCTCACCACAAGTCCGGTCACTCCCGCCCTCCGGCATCCGCCGTTTTTTTGACATCGTAGCTGAAATGAAAGGGGTTGTTTCCCTGGGGGTTGGCGAACCCGACTTTGTCACCCCCTGGCACATCAGGGAAAGTTGCGTGTATGGCCTGCAGCAGGGCTACACCGCCTATACTTCGAACTACGGGCTGTTAGAACTGCGCCATGAAATCACCAAATTATTCGAACGTCAATACGGAGTAAGCTATGACCACCGCCGCGAAGCGTTGGTTACGGTTGGCGTAAGCGAAGCGCTCGACCTTGCCATGCGGGCGATTTTAACCCCCGGCGATGAAGTACTCATTCCCGAACCCTGCTATGTATCATATACTGCGTGTGTATCACTAGCGGGAGGGGTGCCGGTAACGGTTCCCACTCTGATGGAAAACGAGTTCCGGGTAACCGTTGAGCAGTTGGAAGCTTTGGTCACACCGCGCACTAAAGCCCTTCTCATCGGCTATCCCAATAATCCTACCGGAGCCATCATGCCCAAGGAAGAGCTAGCCTCCATCGCCGACTTTGCGAAAAAACATGATCTGATCGTCATTTCCGACGAAATTTACGGCGATCTCACATATAGCGGAACACACACTTGTTTTTCCAGTCTGCCGGATATGCGTGACCGGACCATTTTGCTGAACGGTTTTTCCAAGGCCTATGCCATGACGGGCTGGCGTATTGGCTATGCCCTGTCCAACCCAGACTTTATCGCCGCCATGAACAAAATCCATCAGTATACCATGTTGTGTGCGCCGGTTACCGCGCAGATTGCCGCGATTGAAGCGCTAAAAAACGGACAATGTGCCAAGGAACAAATGTTACGCGAATATAACCGTCGACGCCGTCTTATGGTCGACGGTCTGAAAAAAATCGGTCTTTCCTGCTTTGAGCCGAAGGGAGCCTTTTATATCTTCCCTTCGATTAAAGAAACAGGCTTAACCTCCCTGGAATTTGCCGAAGAGCTGCTGAAAAAGGAAAAGGTAGCTATTGTGCCCGGCGACGCCTTCGGCACCAGCGGCGAAGGATTTGTCCGTTGTTCGTACGCCTCCTCCACCGCCAACCTGACCGAAGCACTCACCCGTATTGAACGGTTTGTGAAAAATTATTTATAAGCTTACCGCACTAATTGCGATACAAATACCAGTCTGATGCCGGCCGCCTCCAATTCGGGAATCATTTCCCTAATGGCTTGGGCGGTATGCATCCGAGCATGACCAATAAGGACGGCACTCCCATTCTGCAACGCTATATGCATGCCTTTTCGTATCTGGCCTTTTATATACCCTACATCTGATTGGTTATCTATAAACAAATCGTTTTCCGTTGTAAGCACACCCATTTGCCGGGCGCTCTGATAGGCTACCGAGCTTCCGCTGGTACGGCTGTCAACAAAAAATAAACTATTGGCTTTCATAACCTGGAGCACATTCTTCATCACACGGGCGTCTGCAGTTGCCCTTGACCCCTGATGGTTGTTCACACCAATCAGTCCGGGTATTGCATGAACCGCTTTAGACGCCGTTTCGCGAATGTCCGCATCTGACATATCTACAGTAATTGTTGTCGCTTCCGACTGTTCACTTGCGGACATTGGCTGCATAGGCAGGTGCAACATTACCTGATGCCCTGAGCTAATCCCTCTGGCAGCCGCCTCGTTGGTAAACTGACGATTGGGCAATACCGAAAAAGTGAGCGGGCGGTTAATAGCGGCATATGCTTCTATCGGCTCGCTGCTATATCCAAAGTCATCAATTACGAAGGCCAGTTTCGCCTTCCCGCTGCCGCTAGGCGGGTCGACCAATATACCGGATTCAGACGGCGCCTCTTGCCCCGTTTGACCCGGCTTTTCTTTTATAATATATATCTTGTCGGTCACAAGCGTTAACGGATCACCTTCCAGAGTGTCCCTTATTCCGATATCTAGGCGCGTCACCGCCTGTTCGTTAAATGTATCGGCCTCTGAGGCCAGGACCTCGCCTTTTACATTTGCTAACTCGGCTGATAGGGATTGAGTAAAAGCTTCTATGCCCTTTTCCGGCGGCAAAATTACTACAAACTGCCTTGCCGACCATGTGATACTGCCCTCTACCTTAGTCCTGGGAACTTTGCGTTCACTAGAGTCGATTTGTTCCGCTTTCAATTTTTCTTTATCTAATACTGCATCAACCTTATCGTGAATCTTTTTGGAAGCTGCCGTATAATCAGCCACTACACCCGAACCCGTTTTCTCCAGCTGAAACAGCTGCTCGGAAGAAGTAGTATCTTGGGTCGTTTTATGTGTTGCCTGAAAGTAAAGCACTGCCGCCAAGATAACAAGCGCAATAAGCACCCAACCCCGGCTAGAGCGTTTTTTTGCCATATTCTTCTCCTTTTTGACGTATTTCTACCCAAACTCTATTATACTTGCCTAACCCAAAATGAGCAACCAGTCCGATCTGGCTCCTCTTTGCAAATAAAACATTATACTAAGGAGATATGTTTATGAAGGAAGTCTCTGATATCATCGCTCCCGGCCTTGCTATCCTGTTTATAGGCTTTAACCCCGGTGAACGGTCCGCCCTAACCGGCCATCACTTTGCCGGTCACTCCAACCGTTTCTGGAAAGTGTTGGCATCATCCGGTCTTACGCCACGTCAGCTAAAACCGGATGAAGACCGGCTTCTTTTAGAATACGGCTATGGCATAACAAACATTGTCGCCCGTCCCACCAAAGCAGCCTCCGAAATCACGAAAGAGGAGTACCGCGCAGGACGGCTCATCTTGCTGAATAAAATAGCCCGATATCAGCCCAAGCTGGCCTGTTACGCCGGTATCGGCGTATACAAGGAGCTAACGGGAACAGCTAAAATCCATTGCGGCCTGCAAACAGCCTCAGTAGTAGCGGGTACTCTAGACTTTGTTGTACCGTCTCCGAGCGGACTCAACCGAACTCCCTTCGCCGAACAGCTGACCTATTACCAGGAACTTCGCAAACTTACCAACTCACCTTTGATCTAAGATACGGTCGCTAAAAGCAATTTGACATATCCCCCCACCAGCTGTATACTATTTCCAATTTATATTTCATACTATTAATACTGGGGTGATTACTATGCCAAGAATTATTGGCGACACAATTATGCTTCGCGAATATAGCCAGGATGACTTACTTCCTATGCGGGACTGGGTAAACGATCCTGAAATTACCGATCACTTGTCCGATATTTTTCTACATCCGCAAACCTGGAACGACACTGAAAAATTTCTACAAATGGTCATAGAGGGAAAACTAGAGACCCGCTTCCATTTTGTTATTGCCAATAAAGAGACGAGCGCCTATCTCGGCCAGATTGACCTTTTATTCGTGGATTGGAAAAGCCGCTGCACAGAAATGGGCATTGTCATCGGCAAAAAAGATTTACTGAGTAAAGGCATTGGTACCGAGGCCATCAAGCTGCTGCAATACTTTGTCTTTGACAAGTTAAACCTAAACCGTCTCCAACTTACAGTTCATTCCAACAATCCTCGGGCAATCAAGTGTTACTCCAAGTGCGGCCTTATCGAAGAAGGTCGCTTGCGGCAAAAGATCTACAATAATGGTGAGTATTCCGATTTGATTTATATGGGCATTCTGCGTGAAGACTATGATATGCTTACCAGTAACTTCAAACCTGACAGGACGTACAGCATATGATAACACTTAGCATCTTAGGATCAGATAACTTAAACGATCTTCAACTTCTTTTGGAAAAAGGACAGGATTACTTTGCCTTCCAGGAAGGAAAACCAGTAGACGCTACCGCCGGCAAAAAGTTATTCTCTTTTTGCCCGGCAGATTGCCCACTTGAAAATAAACTAGTGATGGGTTTGTACCAAAAAAATCTATTAATCGGGGTGTTTGAGTTATTCCAACACTTCCCAACGGACAACGTACTAAACCTGGGACTGCTACTCATCGACCCGGCTTTTCGGAGCCAAGGTTTGGGAAGTCAAGCCTACCGGAAGCTGGAACGATGGACTTTAGCCCATAACATGAGTCTGATAAAACTAGGAGTACTGCTCCCCAACACCAGTGCTCAAAGATTCTGGGAATCTCTTGGTTTTCGCAAAACCGGAGAGATTAAACCCTATCTTCACCATCAGTTCTACGTTTTGGAGAAAATCATCAGCTAGTTCTATGCGCTTACCCTATCTGTAAAAAGAACATCGTTTCTTGCTGTGCAAGAAACGATGTTCTTTTTACATCTACAAATACCTATACAGAACAAATGATATTACATAGCCATGCACCTACTTTGCATCCGGGACATAACTTAGGAGAAGAATACTGCTGCTATCGTCTATAGTAGTTGTTGTTCCCATTTTTTTTGGGGGGAGACGTGTTATCTATGAAGTTTGCTGTTGTTGGCTCATCTTCAAGCGTACAGTTACTTAAACAATGCGAAGGATACACCGTAAGTATTGACTCAGAGAATAATGATTTTAATCTTTTCATGGAATCTTTCCCAGAATTACAGGTAATTTTTGTAGAGCTGTCCCCTGCATGGCTCAGTTATATTCAAGCACATTTACAATATCTTCAATCTAAACCAATTGTCTATTTTGAATACACTGAGTCAAATATTCGTATTAATAGTCCGCTTACCGTCGCATTCGAAAACATAGTAAGCAATTACTACAAAGTACAAACTCAAACCCAAGGTCAGATCGGGTATCTTGATGCAACAACCATTACATTAACGTGTCTAAACCACCTTAACAAGAGTAACCTTGATCAAGTCAGAGCCCTAGAGGTAGGAAGTTGGACAGGTTGTTCCTCTTACTTTCTTGCTAAAGCCATTAACTCTCTCGGTTCACAAACCGGGACACTCTACTGTATGGATACCTGGCGAGGCAGTGAATACTGGAATTATGACATTGCAGCTTATATCGACATCTTTGCAAATTTCCGAGGATATATGACTAGTTATGACGTATATCGTTACATTACTCCTGTTATCACCGATAGTTTAGTAGGATTCTCTATGATGCGTGACGACTTTTTCGATATTATTTTTATTGATGGGGATCACCGCTATACAAAAGTTTATTCCGATATAAAAAATGCCCTTCAGAAAATTAAACCCGGCGGACTACTGATGGGACATGACTGTCGCGGTTATGCAGATGCTTTACCTTCTGAATTTTTACAAAGTAACCTTGAAAAAGACTGCGCCTTTTATCAAGGAAAGCAATACAGCTGCGGCGTTCTAAAAGCACTTCAAGATTTTTTTGGATGCAACTATCATACCGTAGATGGCGGCTCTGTCTGGTACAAATTTATTTCACCAGAAGATAAATCCGCTCTCCTCTTACCCAATTAATGTTATCTGCCAACTCCACACTTTTTCTCTTGTTCTTCTTCCACTTCCACAATTTTTACAATATTGTCCCACAGTCTGCAATCCGATTTCCCCCGAATATTGAGGCTGATATTACAGATAGCATCCCGGCAGCGTTCCACCTTACTTCCATCCTTTTAAATTTGAAATTTTTCATTTCCCTCCGCCCCGTTCTTTACAACGAAACAATTGCCCCTATTCTCCCAGTACGCCCTTTACCCGCCCGATACGAATAAAATAACTGAGTATTACAGTTTGTGCATACTCCAGACACCGCAATATTGCCACCGTTTACGCCAATATCCATCAACTGACGCTGGTTGGTCTCCCATAAGTCAAGCAGCCAACGCTCGCCGCGTGGCGTAACCACTTCACGCCACCAGCTAAAGGATTTCTCCAGTGACTGTATAACCGTTTTATCAACCTCATAACAGCATCCCCCAATGGAAGGGGCGATTGCCGCTAAACAGTCTTCAGGCTTACTGCCAAACTTTTCTTGCATCGTATACAGCGTCTTTTGCGCGATTTTAGCTACCGTTCCCCGCCAGCCGGCGTGGCTTACCGCGACCACCTTCTTTACCGGATCATATAGTAAAACGGGTACACAATCGGCAAAAGAAAGCATAATCGGCACATCTTTCGCAGCGGTCACCAGTGCATCGGTCTCCTGAATCAATGTGACCTCACCCTTATTAATGTCCTTTTCTTCCACTACATATATCCGATCTCCATGCACTTGTCCAGCCGTCACCAACCGATTGGCATCAACGCCGACCGCCTCACAAAATAGCCTCCGGTTTTTCATAACCAATTCCAGTTCGTCCCCGGTTGATATACCCATATTCAAAGAATCAAACGGTTCTTGACTTACTCCTCCCAAACGAGTGGATACACCATGTTTCACGTTATGCTTTTCCAAAAGTCCAAAAGTACCAAACCATACCCCGTTATTATGTCTTTTTACACAAAAGTTGTTCATATTTTCCTCCTTTTGCCGTTAGCGGCACACACCACAACGTTTGCAGTCCGACTGGCAAATAGGCGTCGCCTTCTCCTCGGCTGCCCTCAGGCATTCCATTTCTAAATACCCCTCATTCAAACCAACATCAATGACATTCCAGGGAAACACTTCCCCTCTGGGACGCTCGCGATATAAATACTTGTCCTGATCAAGGCCGCTCTCTTTTATTGCCTGTTTCCACGCCTTGCTTCCCCCTAGTTCCTCTGCTGCCAAAAGTACCTTGCCCAAACGCCGATCTCCCCGGGCAAGCACGCCCTGCACATAAGCCTCACGCGGTGATTCCACCAGAATCTCTACCCCTTTGTTTCCTTTAAACGCCGTTTGCAGGGTTTTTAGGCGTTTTTCGACTACGGCCATGTCCGCCATAGGTAACCATTGAAAGGGAGTAAAGGGTTTAGGCACAAAGGGATTAACACTCAAGGTTAATTTCCCTTTGCTACCTTGCTGCTCCATTTGCTGTTTGGCAGCCAATGTCATATCCAGTATTTGCCGGATATCTTCGTCTGTTTCATAAGGAAGTCCCACCATGATATACAAACGAATATTAGGAATCCCCGCCTCAATGGCTACCGCTACAGCCTGCGTTATATGTTGGTCGGTAATTCCTTTATTAATTACGCGCCGCAGCCGCTCACTGCCTGCTTCGGGCGCTAACGTCAGAGTCTTGTGCCCACTCAGTGCCAACGCCTTAGCCAATTTAGGCGTAAGGGAATCCGCACGCAGGGAAGCCACGGATAATTTCATCCCCTGGTCAAGAATATATTCACATAAGGCATCACCGTCAGGATAGTCGGAAATGGCCGCGCCCACCAAGCCCACCTTATCACGGTACTTAACCGCATCCCTGACCGCAGCCGTTACTCTGTCAAAGGAACGCACCCTCGGCCTTCGGAAGCAATACCCTGCCATGCAAAACCGACAATGACGACCGCAGCCCCGGGAGATCTCGATTAAGTACATTCCGTTGAACTCAGTATTATCCGTCACAATTACCGTCTGCCCGTCATACTTATCCAAATCTTTAATCCAGCGGCGTTTCACCCTGTCCGGCACGTCAGCCAACCGTTTATAACAAGCCACAGAACCGTCTTGGTTATATTCCGGTTGGTAAAATTGCGGCACATATACTCCGTCTATACCCGAAAGAGCCAGCAAAAGCTCCCGACGGCTAAGTCCGTTTTGACGGCCCTGATAATATACGTTCAGAAATTCCTGAATGATCTCTTCCCCTTCACCGATGATAGCCGCATCAATAAAGTCAGCCAAAGGCTCAGGGTTAAAGGTAGCACAAGGCCCACCAATAAGCACCAGCGGATGATGTTCCTCCCGTTCTGACGCCACCAGCGGTATTTTCCCTAACGTCAGCATATGTATGAGATTAAAATAATCCATCTCAAATGAAACGGCAAAGCCTATCAGTCCAAATTCATATATCGGTCGCTGCGTTTCCAGCGTCATAAGCGGCGTATTGGTCCTGCTATACTCAGCCAGCGTTTTTTTATCAGGCAAAAACAGCCTTTCACACGCTGTATCGCCGCGCCGGTTGATTTCCTTATACATAATCTGAAACCCCAAGTTAGACATCCCGACATTATATGTATTCGGATAGGCTAAAACAAACCCCTGACGACTGCCGGGTGCATAACTACATGCCCCCTCCTCCTCCTCCAATACTTTTTGTAATTTCTCTTTTAATTGCCAGGACATACGCGCCTCACATCTTCCTATATTCAAGTTATTATTATCTAGGTCTGTTATTAGTTATACATGCCGTTATCCTTTCCCTGCCCATTCCTCGCTAGCCTCTGCCAGCCAAAAAAGACAACTCACACCTGTGAGCTGTCTTTTTTTGGTTTCTAATCAGCATTTTGGCCCTCGACAACCGGCCAAGGTGTTATGTGGCCCAGCGCCAGCGACGTTTTCACGTCAATCAAGCGTTGATTGCGCGATCCCCGAAACGCCAGACCAATATCACGCTGTTCTGCTTTAAAAGGTCCGTCTACTAATAAGTCGGTATGCCGGAGGAGCGTATGGATAGCCGGATTATCCTCCGCCATAACCAATAATTCCTCAAAAGTATACCCCGAGTAAGTTACCAAATTCAATCCCAATTCCTTTATTTTTGCAGCTAAAGCAGCTAACGGCTCGGGCTGAATAAATGGTTCACCGCCGGAAAAAGTGACCCCGCGAATAAGTTTAGCGGCTGCAATTTCAGCATATAACTCTCCAGTAGTAGTCACCAGCCCCTCAGCCGGGTCATGTGTTTTGGGGTTATGGCAACCCGAACAGCGATGAGGGCAACCTTGCGTAAAAATAACATATCGTATTCCCGGACCATCAACAACGCTTTCTTTAACCGTTCCGGCAATTCTAATCTCCATAAAGCCAACCTCTTAACCATGATTTTTTATGCGTGAGAAGTGCGTTCATTAAGTTCATGGCACTTTGCATCATTAAAGCGTTCCACAGTACTTAAATAGCCGGTAATACGCCGCACCCTGCGTATTGACGAAGTACCGCACGCCGGGCATTGATCGCTGTCAATAACGCCAAACTGTCCGCAATTGTCGCAAAAGTCAACCGGAAAATTTATGCCCGCGTACCCGATATCGCATTGGTTCATGTAACGGATAATATCTTCGACCGCACTTAAGTTATTAATCGGCGGTGAACTGAATTCCACATAACTGATATGTCCGGCGTTTGTATATTTATGATACGCCCCTTCGATTTTCAACTTATCGAAAAAGGAGATCGGATAACTTACTGGCACATGAAAGGAATTCGTGTAATACTCTTTATCGGTTACCCCCGGAATTACCCCGTACTCCTTGCGGTCCATACCTACAAACCGCCCGGACAGACCTTCAGCCGGCGTAGCCAGAAGAGTATAGTTCAAGTCATAGCGCTCGACAGCCTTATCGACTTTGTTCCGCATAAACGCCACAATCTCTTCGCCTAAAACCTGCGCCTCGTCACTTTCGCCATGATGCTGCCCGGTCAGGGCAACCAGCGTTTCCGCCAAACCAATAAAGCCAACCGAAAGCGTGCCATGTTTGATAACATCTTCGATTATATCATTGGGTCCCAATTTTTCAGAATCCAGATACAAGCCTTGTCCCATCAAAAACGGCATATCTTTCACCTTGAGTTTGGCTTGCACAATATAACGGTGATGGAGCTGCTCAACGGTTAAATCAATAAGTTCATCCAGATTATGGTAGAATTTCATCAAATTGCGCTCTGCCTTAATAGCCAAACGCGGCAGATTGATAGTGGTAAAGCTAAGATTTCCCCGCCCGTCAGTTACTTCCGGCCCCCTCCGGTTAGACATCGTCCGGGTACGGCAACCCATATATCCGACTTGATCTCCGTAAGGCTTGTTAAAGGAAGAATCCATGAAGCTGAAAGTCGGATTAAGTCTTTTCGACGCCACGCGGATTGCTAGTTTAAACAAATCATAATTCGGATCGCAGGGATTTAAATTGACGCCCTCTTTTACCCGGAAAATGATATTGGGGAAAATCGGATTTTCACCGCGGCCCAGCCCTTTTTCATAAGCCAATAGAATGTTACGGATTACCATACGGCCTTCCACCGAAGTATCGGTCCCCAAATTCAAGCTGGAAAACGGCACCTGTGCCCCTGCTCGGCTGTGCATGCTGTTTAAATTATAAATCAAAGCCTCCATTGCCTGAAACGCTTCATCCTCGTCGATCCCTTTCAGGTACGGGGCCATATCTCGATCAAAAAAGGCAAAAGACTGGCCGCCATGCATATCGTTCTGCGAACTTTGCAGAATAATCGCTGCCTGCGCCGTGGCGGAAGATGGCCGTTTCGGGGGCCGGATAAAACCATGCCCGGTATTGAAGCCGTTTTTAAGCAATTTACCCAACGGGATCTGCAGACAGGTCAACGTCTTTCCGTAAAAATCAAGGTCATGAATATGATAATCCCCGCGTTTATGTGCCAGCGCCATATTTTCCGGAATTACACGGTCCAAATAATACGCTTTACTGGCTGCACTGGCAATCTGCAACATTTTCGCGGAAGGGGAATTGGACACATTAGCATTTTCCCGGTTGGTTTCAACCAGAATCTCACCGACCGCATCCATTAAATCCGACTTAGCTTCTCGGATTTTAGTGCGTTGGTTGCGATATATAATATAGGCTTTGGCGGTTTTCGCATGTCCCTTTTCGATGAGCAATTTTTCCACCGCATCCTGTACATCTTCTACTGTAAATATTCCGCCGTTATGCTTTTGTTTCAAATAGCGCAGCGTATCCAACGTAAGTTCCATCGCCATTTGCTTGTCCGCTCCGCCTACGGCTTTAGCGGCTTTAAAAATAGCCTCAGTTATTTTGCTTTCATCAAAATCTACTTCCCGGCCATCACGCTTTTTAATTTTAACAAACATCGAATCTCCCACCCTTTACATGACTTAAATTAAACCTTATTCTGCACCTTCATTAAAGCTTCCAACTCTTGCACAAAGTTATTTAGATCGGTAAACTGGCGATACACTGATGCAAATCTGACATAGGCCACCTGGTCGATTTCCTTCAAACGCCGGCTGACCATATCGCCAATGCTTTGAGAAGGAATCTCTCTCTCCATAAGGTTGCGAACCTCTTTTTCAACCTGTTCCACAACATTCTCGATCGTTGCCATGGGGATAGGGCGCTTTTCACAGGCTCGTACCAGCCCATTTAACATCTTGGTCCTATCAAACATCTCTCGTCGCCCGTCTTTTTTAATCACCATTAAAGGGGTTTCCTCTACTACCTCATATGTAGTAAACCGCCGCATACATTGCAGGCATTCTCGGCGGCGGCGAATCGAATTGCCCTCTTCGGCCGATCGCGAATCGATGACTTTACTTTCCGCATAACTACAGAATGGACAGCGCATAATTTTCTCTCCCCATGTTATTGGTTTTCCAAGCTTGTCTTTAGACGCTTCTTAAACCTCACTCATAATACCATATCTTGTACCATTAAATCAATACTACTCCATATATTGTATAATTCCTGCCTATAAAAAATTTTTTAACAAAAAAAGACCTGGTTATCTTCACCAAGTCTATCCCGGTAAAAACTCGCGTCAATCATCAGTTGGCTTGATTTGCGCGTTGGAGGGACTTTCCACTAAAATACAGTCTACACCAATTTTATTAATTTTTTCCCAAGGGATAACCACATCTTCGTTGCGGCCGAACAACCCTAAAAAACGTCCGGGACCTGGCACAACAATAGCAGTAAGCCTGCCGTTGGAAATATCAATTTCTATATCCATAATGCCGCCTAACTGCTTGCCGTCAAGAACATTTACCACCATCTTCGATTTGAGATCGCAACCCCAAACGCAGTCATACAATGCTATTAAGTATTGTATTAGGAGAAAAGCAAAATGGTTTTCTTATACGCTTTTATTGCCGTTCTCTGTTTAGGCGTAGCCCCCTTCTTCGGCAAATCCATTATTGTGTGCATCAATCCCTTAGCCGCGTTTGCCATACGAACCATTATCGCCGCGCTTCTCGTTACGGTATGGCTGATATTCAGTCACACCTATTTTGAACTCAGAAACTTGTCCTTGACCTTCTGGATTACCGTCACCATAGAAGCCGCTCTGGCCGCCGTATTTGCTGATTTAGCTTATTTTTATGCGTTAGAAAAAGGGACGATCAATCAAGTTGCTCTGGTAATTTCCTGCGCTCCCTTAGTCACATTAGTAACAGGTTATTTCTTTTTCAACGAACTAATTTCCCTGAAACAAATGATCGGCGCATTCTTAATAACCAGCGGTTTAGTCATTCTCAACATGAATTGAAGCGGCTCCCGGTAAAAAACTATGGAATAGGAGGCTGCTGCTCCTCCTTACTGACAACCCGTCGGCCTAGTACCTCAGCAAAAGCTTTGGCGATCCGGGAGCGAATTTCCGGCGGGATATCCTCCTGCGGATAAAAATCCTCCGGCTTTAATTCCTCTTCTCGGCAAAAACCTTTTTCTTTTTTAAATCCTAGAAAGATAAATTCCGGTTCTTTGCGACTCAACTTGACCACCTCCGGTAAAGCTTATGCGAATAGGGTTGCCTATATTTCATACCGTTTTCGCATAAATTGCTTATATTTTATCGTTCCGGAATAAGCTTCAAAAACTATCGAAGGTTGTGATTGCATGCATGCCATATATATACGTGTCTCTACAGAAGACCAGGCGCGGCATGGCTATTCCATCGATTTTCAGCGGGAAGAATGTCGCCTCCGGCTTGCCGAACTCGGCATTACCGAAGATATTGAAGAATTCGTAGATGACGGTTACAGCGGTGAGTTTTTGGAACGCCCGGCGTTGAGCCGTTTAAGGAATGCTCTTTACTCTGGTACAGTAGGCACCGTTACCATTTACGATCCGGACCGGATGAGCCGGAATCTGACCAACCAGTTAATTCTTTCAGATGATATGGAAAAAAATGGTGTCAGATTAATGTTTGTCACCGGCGATTACGATATATCCCCGGAAGGTCGCCTATTTTTCTCACTAAAAGGGGCTGTCGCCGCCTACGAAAAAGCCAAGATCAGGGAACGGACGTCGCGCGGCCGGCGACAAAAAGCCTTACAGGGTAAAATAGTTCAAAATGCCCGGCCCTATGGATATAGCTGGGATGAAAAAAATTCCAAGTATATTGTCAATGTCGATCAAGCAAACGTTGTGCATATGATCTACGACATGCTACTCCATAAAGAAATGGGCTGCCGTGGAATCGCACTAGAATTAAAACGGCTGGGTATCCACGGACCAAAAGGTTCTCCCCTATCTGCCACTACCATTCATAAAGTGCTGTCACGTGAAATGTACTGCGGAACGCATTACTTATTTCGTCAAAGAGTAAAAAAAATCTCGCCCAAACAAACTCAAATTACCAACCTTCCGCCGGAAGAGTGGGTGCCCGTACAAGTACCCGCAATTGTTACCCGGAAAGAATGGGAACAGGCTCAGCTACAATTGAAAAGAAATCGAAAGTTTTCGCGCCGCAATACGCAACAAGACTACTTGCTCCGCGGCTTCTGCCGCTGCCTGGCCTGCGGCAGAAGCCTTACGCCGCATACACGCCGCTATGAACGAAAAAAAGCGCAGGCAAAACACTACTCCTATTACACCTGCATAACATTAGAAAGCAATCAATATGCAATTCGCGGGGATCACTGCCGAAGTATGCGCATACCTGTCGAAAAATTAGACAACCAGGTCTGGAATGACCTGGTTGCTATCGCCATACAGGAACCGTCGTTTACCTTATCTATTGCTAAGATTCCGTCTAACCACTCAGCTAAGCTTTCCGCCCTTAGCCAGGAACTTACCGCGCTAAAGAATCGCCATTCAGAGATCGCCCGCCTGCTTCGGGAAGGAATCTTAGAATCAGCCGCAGCCGAAACGGAACTAAGAACCGCAAACCGTCAAATTGTCACTCTTAACAACCAACTGCTATCTGTCGAAGCCGCAAAAAAAAAACTATTGGCAACAAAACCAGAAGATATGACAGTAGATCAAATTCTTTCGGCAGCCACTTTTGACGACAAACGAAGGATCCTGAAACACGCCGAAGTTCAACTATACATCCTGCGTCGAGAGAGTAAAATAAAGTATTATTTCAGCCATACCGGCAAAATTTAATACATATTGCCATATGTATACGCGTTGTCTTGAGATCGCGGGTACCTTAACCGACTACGGAACATTATAGGGGAATGATACTATTTGTAGCCTAAAAATAAAAAGAGGCTTCCCCTTAAAACTGGGAGAGCTGCCTCTAGCTCCATGCGTTACAAACCTTGAATCAATTCTGCCAACTTCCATCTTATTTCCACTTTGCCCTTTTTGAACTCACCAGCCCCCGCCGGCACGGCCACAGCCCCACTGCCATCCACAAAACAAAGGGGTGGAAAAAGAACGCACCACCAATTTTTCCCTTTTGCTTCTCCCAGCAAGATGCGCACCGCTTCATAACGTCCGGCCGGAACTACAACCGCTCCATAGGAACGCAGGGGAAAATCAAACCAGCCTGTTTCAATACGTGCTGAATATTCCGCACCATTCTCTCTAATGACCCCTTTTGCAATCGCCAAAAGTTCTTCCTGGTTATCTAAAATGACCGTTCTCGCTTGTTCTGGTTTTTTTACATTACTCAATTTTGGAGTTAAATAAGCTACCACAGCATCACGGACTTTTAACTTCAGCTGCTGATCACCGGCGCTATCACTATTAGCCAGAATGTGCAAGCGGATTAACCCTTCCGGTCCAGCAGCCTGAACCAGGGAATGCGGCGTACTGGTAAGAAAATACCAGCCGGCCGCTAAAAAAACACTTACCCCAAGAAAAAAAAACAATCGTATCTTGCTTTCCATTTCTACTCTCCCCTAAAAATCATACATATTTTCGCATATGTCCCAGAGCAGCCTTTTCCAGGCGCGATACCTGAGCTTGCGATATACCTATTTCTTCGGCAACCTCCATTTGGGTTTTGCCCTCAAAAAAACGTAATGTCAATATATGTTTTTCCCGATCGCTGAGTTTTCTCAGCGCTTCTTTTATCGTGACCCCTTCCAGCCAATTTAAATCCTGGTTTCGGTCGTCACTAATTTGATCCATAACATATATGGGATCACCACCATCATGGTAAATGGGTTCGAACAGAGAAATCGGTTCTTGAATGGCGTCGAGTGCAAACACAATCTCTTCTCTTGGTATTTTAAGTTCATCAGCAATCTCACCAACCGACGGTTCTCTGGAAAACCGATAGACAAGAGAATCTCTAATCTGCAAGGCCTTATAAGCTACATCCCTCATGGACCTGCTCACACGAATAGGATTGTTGTCGCGTAGATACCGCCTTATTTCTCCAATAATCATTGGCACAGCGTACGTCGAAAATTTAACGTTTTGCGATAAATCAAAATTATCAATAGCCTTCATTAAACCGATGCAACCAACTTGGAAAAGATCATCCACATACTCGCCGCGATTGTTAAACCTTTGAATTACACTCAATACCAACCGCAAATTACCGTAAATTAACTGTTCACGCGCATCAAAGCCACCTTGTTGCATTACCTCAAACAGTTCACGCATTTTACTGGCCGGTAAAACCGGGAGTTTTGCTGTGTTAACGCCACAAATCTCGACTTTGTTTACTAGCACCGTCATCCCTCCCCTCAATTTCCCACGAGTTTAATTCCTACCAGCATTATTGCCACCTGCCAAGTCTTTTATACACCCCGCAATAAAACAAGCCCGGGTACTGCTACCCAGGCTTTAGAGAACCGTACCACAATTTGAAGTTTTACTTAACGTAACAATGGGAAAGGCTAGACCACAGACCCTCACCTTTCCCTACTTTAGTTATTCCCCGCCCATCAAGCGAATATGCTTTTTCATTTTTTGAATAATTCGCTTTTCCAGCCGCGAAATATAGGACTGAGATATCCCTAACATATCGGCCACTTCTTTTTGCGTTCTTTCCAGCCCCTCACCACTTAAGCCAAACCGCAATTCCATAATGCGCTGTTCCCTGCGTGTCAGCTTATTCATGGCTGTATGCAGCAACACCTTATCGACTTCTTCTTCTACAGACTTATAAATTATATCATTTTCTGTGCCAAGGACATCAGATAATAAGAGCTCATTACCGTCCCAATCCACATTAAGAGGTTCATCAAAGGATACCTCGGCCCGTGTCTTGCTATTACGGCGAAGGTACATGAGAATCTCATTCTCTATGCATCGAGACGCATACGTAGCCAATTTGATACGTTTAACCGGATCAAATGTGTTCACCGCCTTGATAAGTCCTATAGTACCAATACTGACCAAATCTTCAATGCCCACACCGGTATTTTCAAACTTTCTAGCAATATAAACAACCAGCCGCAGATTTCTTTCAATAAAAACGCTTTTTACACTACTATCGCCCTTTTGCAATCGGTTGAGCAAAAATACTTCTTCATCCCCGGATAACGGCGGGGGCAGAATTTCCGTACTTCCCACATAAAATACTTCATCAGGCTCCAATATGTGCAAATAACGAAGTATGGTGATAACTCGAAGTTTTATCATTAGCTTGCAAATATTCCAGGTTATGCGCATGTATTTGCCTCCTCTTCCCCATTACTCCGCTGGAGCACCTCAGCATGAAGTAACGCATTATATTTACCGTCTGCGTCAAAATTACCGCTATATATGCCGATTATAGCAACATCATTTCTTACCACCTGCGAAGCTTTTACAGCGACGTCTACCGCATCCGGCCGAAACCCTAATAACAGACTTGATCTCCCCACGCCCCGAAACGGAATACACTGTATTCTGGCCAGCCAAGCCGAATCGGGGCACTGTACCAGATCCGTTAGCCACCGCTCTGGCTCTCGCTCAAATAAATAGCGCCTTACCTCTTCATTAAATAATCCTTTTAACGCTTTGTACTCTACCAATATTACCGGTGCCTGCCCACTGGAACTAAACAACCTGTTTCCTGTGTCAAGTAGCGCCAATACGCTTACCTGCCTCCCTTCATAAAAGACACTAATCCGATACATCCACTGCCGCTGCGATATATTCATACCCAGCCTTCTCAGTGCCATTAAGAATAACCCTGCCATAATAAGTGCCCCCATAAGTAAATGACTCCAGCCAACCGTAAGCAACGAAATATCACGGACAGGCACTTCCCCTCCGGCATTTACAAATAATAGCCAGCCAAACACTGCTCCGCCCGCAAAAAGAGACATAATATAGAACCAGGCTAACGTGACGGCAAAAGCCCGCCACCGTCGTTTTCCATAGGCAATAAATATAATAATTGCCGACATAAAAATTTTAGTCACCGGACTATATAAATAAGGAAAATCGACGATTACTTCACTTAGTGCATAGCCCCCCCCCAAGAAAGCTGCTAAAAGAATCCGCCAAACTTTGTAATGACAACCGGCTGCCCAACCCGTAAAGAGTAAAATAATACTATTCATAACAACATTTACAGCTAAAACAACATCGGCATAAATATACACGCCCAACACCTCTTGTGTAATTATACACACTACCTATATTTTGGCTCATATAACAAATTATGGTTTTCCCATAACAGATAGTACCATTATAGCAAACCACTTCAAAAAAAATTGTAAGATTATGAACCTTATAACGGCGCAAAAAAACTAGATCTTTGGCAATCAACCGCTAAGAAAGGTCTATTACACTTCTTTTATCAAAAAAGTACCACCCCGTAATTGGGATGGTACTTTTATTACACTAATTTTTAGGAACGCCTCATCCAGGCCGGAATATCAAGATCGCCCCGTTTAAAAGGTTCGATAACCGGCGCACCGCCTTCCTCTTCTTTCAAACTCACAGGTTTTCCGTCAAATCCAGTGGCAATTACCGTCACTCTAACCTCGTCATCAAATTTCTCATCGATAACCGCACCAAAGATAATGTTCGCTTCCGGATCAGCCGCCTGAGCAATAATATCGGCCGCCTCGTTTACTTCGAATAATCCTAGACTGGTGCCACCGGTTATATTTAACAACACCCCTTTGGCACCTTGTATCGAGGTTTCCAACAGAGGACTCTTTATAGCCGACTCAGCCGCTGTAACGGCACGATTGTCACCCGTGGCAATACCGATACCCATAAGAGCGGAACCAGTTTCCATCATAATTGTCTTGACATCGGCAAAGTCCAAATTAATGAGTCCAGGTACCGCGATAAGATCGGATATACCTTGGACCCCTTGCCGTAATACGTCGTCAGCAATTCGGAAAGCTTCTAAAATCGGTGTTCTTTTGTCAACAACCTGCATCAACCGATCATTTGGAATGGTTATCAGCGTGTCTACTTTTTCCTTCATTTTCGCAATCCCGCGTTCAGCTTGTCCCTGCCGTCTTCTTCCTTCAAAAGAAAACGGACGGGTAACCACCCCTACCGTCAGCGCTCCCACTTCCTTGGCGCACTCGGCAACGACCGGGGCCGCTCCGGTCCCGGTACCGCCGCCCATTCCAGCGGTAATAAAAATCATGTCCGCCCCTTTTAGGGCTTTAATAATTTCCTCCCGGCTTTCTTGTGCCGCTTTTTCGCCCACCTCGGGATTAGCTCCGGCACCAAGCCCTTTGGTCAGCTTTTCACCAATTTGAATACGATAAGGCGCCTGCGATAGAAGCAACGCCTGAGCATCCGTGTTAACGGTAATAAACTCCACTCCTTGAAGACCAGCAGCAATCATCCGGTTAACCGCATTATTACCGCCACCCCCGACACCAACGACTTTTATAGCTGCAAATTGGTCCAAATCCATATCAAATTCGAGCATGGATACTATTTCCCCCTTATTTACAAGTGCGTACTAAAACAATCGCTTAACTTTTTCACAAATAATCGACAATATACCTTGACGATCTTCCTTATTCGTCAGTATCTCTCCTGAAAATTGACGCAAAATACCATAACATGCCGTATTTTCCGGACAAGCGTATTCGGCGGGCAACACCCCGTTAAGCTCGGCTACTTCTGCTTTAACCCCAAATACTTTCTCCGCGTGTTTTATAAAACTCGGCAAAAGGGACGAACCTCCTGTTAAAACCACAGTCTCAACTTCATAATTAGCTAGCATTGGTTGAAGATACTGATGAGCAATCTGCATAATTTCTTCCGTCCGGCTTTCTATTACCTTTTCTAAAAAGCCGTATGTAACCATTTTATCAGTAGTACCATCACTATTGCAATCCAAAACCGTGTCCTGCTTTACAAGCTTACTGCTTACTTTCGCGTAATAACGCTTTATTTCCTCCGCATGATTCCGGTTAACTCCCAGTCCTTGCATAATATCATTTGTCACATAGTCTCCACCCATAGGTATGGAAGCCGCTAGGTACGTCTTCCCTTGGCTGGTTAGTACTACGTCACTGATTCCAGCTCCAATGTCAACCACCAGACAAGGGTGCACACGCTCAGCCGCTACATAAGCTTGAGAAACCGCATTCGCCACCACTCCGGCAACCTCAATCCCTTGCCTCGACAACGCATGAGTAATTTCATCAACCACTGAACTTAAAATACTGACAACGCAAACATCTACCTCAAGTCGTTCCCCTAGTTTTCCTAGTGGCGCATCGTCATATAAAGTTCCATCAACCCAAAACTTTCTCGGCAGGACATGCAATACCTGATGATCGTCCGGTGTCACCAATACTACAGCAGCCCGGCATACGCGGTCTATATCCGCTTCTGTAATCAGGCCATCATGAACAGCAACACTACCCAAACCACTTACGGAAAGCATCTCTAAGCCGCCGATTCCAAGGAATACCGCTTCCACGGCAGCCCCGGTTACCAATCCTGCACAGGAAATCGCCCCTTGAATGGCTTTTGCCAGTGCCTCGGCATCCATTAACTGTCCTTTGGAAAACCCGGCAGACGGTACAACCCCACTACCAATAAGTAAGATATTATCCTTGGCCTCTATCTGTGCAGCCAATACTTTTACTGATGCTGTTCCGATATCAACTCCTAGGGAACATTTTTTAACCATGATTGATCCTCTTAAAACTAATTATGTTCATTGTAATAAATGTTTCAACATATTTGGCTTTTTCCCTTTTTTATCTTAGAACAAAATCCAAATTCACGCGAAATTTTTAAATATATGCAAATTTACTACCATTTCCTTACTTAAATGGAGACAAATTAACCTATAACCCTATACAAAAAAAGAAAGGCTGTCAGAGCCTTTCAAAACTTCCAAACATGTTTAATTTCTCCACCGTTAATATTGAAATTTGTGCCAAGTTCCTTATGAATTTCTAAGGATATTGCCTTATTTTTACTATAATCAGCTTGATATTCCATGGGAATATACCATTCGTCATGGTAGCCTATCCCAACCCCAATGCCATGGTGCTTGATATCTTTCGCCCATTTAGCCCTTTCTTCATTTAACTGAGCCGCTAAAATTTGGTTAACCAAAGGGGTAACATCTACTTGACTAGTTGTCTGATGCTGTATCTCCAGTTGACCGTTTGTACCCAGCTCCACATTTGTCGAATTAGTCGTGGAAGGAATTTCATATTCTTTATCATTAATAATGGCAATTACTTTACCTGACCGTTCCCGAAACTGCACCACATCCCCGGGAAGGTTCACCGGCACAACTACAGCTTGCGTTACAGTATCAGTTTTTGTCGTTATCGGCATAGATTCCGTGATCGCGTCTGCGCTTTTTTCTTTGGTTACCGTTACCGTTTTTTGGGGTCCCCAAAGGTACATGCCACCTGCGCCAGCACATATCCCCAAGGCGAAAACAAGCAAACCTACACCTATGAAAGTCCGCAATTTAATGGTAATTTCCATAGCTATTTTCCCTCCACCCATTTTTGCCTCTTTCCTTCATATTATTCACAGAAAGAAAAAGGGGTGAGGGAAAATGCCTCATAACTCACTACTTAAGACCATGAAAACTCTAGTGTAACCGTCAGCCCATCCCCTTCTGGTTTTATACTATAATATTTGGCTCTTCCAAACACCTTTTGCAAGGATCGTATTTGTTTAGGTGTTTCCGCCATAATTTCATCCACTCGGACAATCACCATAGCTTTATTTTTAAAATTTTCTACCACACTGACATTATTTGAAACAAGCTTGATTCCGGTAAGTATTCGTATAAAAGTTACCCTTTTCATAACTTTTCCTCTCATTTTTTCGCTTCCTTTATTAATAGTATAATAGATTTTCTTAAAAAAAGAACAAAAAATAGAAAGTAAGGCACTTATGCGCCTTACTTCTTAAGAAAATAACGTCTGATAATTGCTAGATTTTGAAATACCCGTAATCCAAAAGCCAACAAAGCTACATAATATAGATCAATTCCCAGCCGATCGCCTACATAAACCAATCCGGCTGCAAGTAAGGCGTTAGTAAAAAAACCACTTATAAATACCGTATTATCAAATTTATCTTCGGTTCCAGCCCGAAGTCCTCCAAACACGGAATCAATCGAAGCCAAAAGTGCTACTGACATATACTTTGCATATTCCGAAGGTACGCTTCCAGGAAATGATATACCGATAACAATTCCTATCATAAGTCCGATAATGGGTAAGATCATTGTTTACCCTCCCCGGCCACCGGTTTCGCGTAATCGAACCGGAATGAACCTTTATAAGCTGGTATGTCAACCTTTTCCTGTGCTTTTATGCCCACCTGAATCCCCCAGAATTGCAGCGTCTCAGCGACTCCGCCCCTCAGGCGAAGCGCGTTTTCCATCGTCTGGGAATCACCAATTGCCCTAATTTCATAGGGAGGAGAGTAATGTGTATTGTTGACAGAGAGTGTTGGCCCGGCACAGCGAATCTCGGAAGTAGCAATCAGTCGCTGTTCATTAACGGCAATGGCCTCTGCACCGGCAGCCCTGAGTTCATTTATTACTTTCAAAATATCATCGTCATGAATAAGGTATAAGTTCGGATTTTCTCCCGGTTTCGTCGGGCGCTTGCTATCATCTATGGTTACAACAACTCCTGGTCCGGTAAGAGCCACCGTACCCGCTCCCATTTTAATAGTCTCTAATTCTTGAGACACCACACCACTACCCGCCGCCTTACGTAATTTTTCGACCTCGTTGGCTAACGCATCCCGCTCTTTTTCGGTTTGACTAAGCCGCTGTGCCATATCCTCAACCCGTTGATAAGGAAGGGTTGACCGAATATCCTGCGTTGTCCTAAATTGCACCGCTATCATGATACCTAGCACAACACATACAAACGCGATAGCCACTTGTCCTTGCTTAATATGTCCCACTGTTCTCCCTCGCTCCATCATTGTCTAAACTTAATATACGGCGAAGCATACTGCAAATCAATATAATCCACCGCCGCTTTTCGATCCCCAATATCCTGCAAGATATCCTTCGTCAGTTTCGCCTTTTCCGCTAGTCGTTCCTTGCTTCCTAACCGAATGGTAGCGGTTTGAACCGTATAGGCAATTAATTCTCCGGAAGCACTTATGTTGACTTCAGAAAGATCGTTAAGCGTGTCTTCATCCAACGCCGACAAATATTCCAATACAGCTAATACTGATTCCTCCTTAACGGTATCCCCGACATAAATATTACCTAGATTGACTCCTGTTACGACTGGGATATTCAACTGTTTTATATTTTTTTGCGCAGCCAACACCGTACCTGGTTTGTCCAATTCAACAAAACCATAGTTGCTGGCCACCAAGGCTAACGGTGTTCGCTCTTTTAACTGAATTACGATGGTAGCTGGAAATCGGCGGAATACTTCCACTTCCCCCACACGAAGATCCCGAAGCAAGCGGTTTTTTATATCCGTGCTGTTAAGGCGGAATATATTAACTTTTTCCGGAACTCCGGCGGCTCTAAGCACGTCTTCCACCGGCATAAATTTGTTTCCTTCGATGATTACTGTTCCAACTTCAAAATAACTGGAATTAATGAATAAATATGCAGCAAGCAAGACAATCAGCACAATCAACAAATAAATTAACCGGGGTGCTGACACTGAACGCCCGGGGCGCGCTCCTAACAAAGGCCTCTCCTGTGTTCGCATATCTCTCACTCCCACCCGCTTGTCCTTCACCAAGTAATTATACACCAACACAGCACTCAAATAAACATAAAATTATTCCCTACACATAAAAAAACAGGCTGTTAAAGCGCTTAAATACCCCAAGGACGCGCACTATAGATTGCCGGTGTGCACAAGGGATTATACGCTTTAACAGCCTTAGCCATTCTTATACTTAACTAATTACCTCATTTTCCAGTACCGCGAATCAGTTGGCCATACTGCCAACTGTAGCAGTCAGCAATATGATCTCGCACAAATCAGCAAAAGCAATTCCAGCAGCGACCGCCGCTTTAGGAACAAGACTGGTTCCCGTCATTCCGGGAATAGTGTTAACTTCCAGCACATAGGGAGTACTGTTTTGATCCAGCATAACATCAACCCGGCCGATGCCCCGGCAAGCTAGCGCTTTAAACGCGGCCAACGCTTCTTCCTGTACTGCCTTTGTAGTCAACGAATCAAGCCGGGCAGGTACAATATACTCGGTCGAACCTTTTGTGTATTTCGACTGATAATCATAGCGTCCATTATGCGGAACAATCTCAATTACCGGTAAGACCTTGGGTTCATCGGTTCCCAAGATTGCAACCGTCAATTCTTTTCCCTGAATAAACTCTTCGATCAATATATCGCCAAAGTGAAAGGCTTCCTTTAATGCCGACAGCAAATCTTCTGCCTGTTCAACAATGACCACACCAATACTTGAACCTTGTGTCACCGGCTTTACTACAACAGGAAGACTGAATTCCGATACAATCAGTTCTACCAATTTGTCGTCAGCTGATTGCTTCGCATATTGCCTGGATCTCGGTGTACTGATGTTCGCTTGCAAAAAAAGACGTTTAGATATGCCTTTATCCATTGCCACAGCGCTTGCCAGAACTCCCGATCCGGTGTATGGAATGCCCAAGAGTTCGAGTGCACCCTGAAGAATACCGTCTTCACCGTATTTGCCATGAATGGCGTTAAAAACAACTTCAATACCTGCTTCAGTCAATTGTTTAACAAGATTGCGTGGATCAATATCTATGCCAACTGCATTATAACCCTTTTCTTGGAGTGCTTGAACTATAGCCTTTCCGGTATTCAAGGACACTTCCCGTTCTGCTGAAGGGCCTCCCATTAGTACAGCAATACGCCGATTTTTCAAAATCAGTCCCCCCTAATATACTCGGACAATATCTCCACCGAGGCTCTGTAATCGCGTTTCCAGCGATTCATAACCACGATCAATGTGAAAAACGTTTTCGATTTCGGATGTTCCTTCTGCTGCAAGAGCCGCCAGGACCATGGCAGCACCAGCCCTTAAATCATGCACGGCCACCGTCGCACCGGTAAGCTTTGATACGCCGCGAATAATCGCAGTCCGACCCTCCACTTTTATCTTGGCACCCATGCGTGATAATTCATCAACATGCTTAAATCGATTTTCAAATATTGTTTCCGTGATAATACTTGTGCCTTTTGCCAAAGTCAGCATAGCTAGCAGCGGGGCTTGCAAATCTGTGGGAAATCCAGGATATGGCAGAGTTTTAATATCCACTCCGCGAAAACCGCCAGCTCTCACTCTAATGCTATTGACACCGTTAATGATCTTTACCCCAACCTCCCGCAGCTTATCCGTTACTGCTGAAAGATGTTCGGGTATGACATTTTCCACAATGACATCCCCGCCGGTAATGGCACCGGCAAGGATAAACGTTCCTGCTTCGATTCTGTCGGGAATAACGGTATGCTCCGCCGGGTTTAGGCGTTTTACTCCTGTCACCCGAATAGTGTCACTACCGGCTCCAAGAATTTTAGCCCCCATCTTATTAAGAAAACATTCCAAATCAAGTACTTCCGGTTCACGGGCAGCGTTACGAATAATGGTAACGCCTTCAGCCACCGCTGCCGCCATCATGGCATTTTCCGTAGCTCCTACACTGGGAAAATCTAAATAAATTTCGCCCCCGGTAAGTTCAGTTGCTTCAGCTTGAATATAACCGAACTTATCACAAACCAATGCGCCAATGCGCTCCAAAGCCTTGATATGCAGATCAATCGGCCTCGGGCCGATCGCACAGCCACCGGGATAGGATAACCGTACTTTTCGAAATCTGCCTAACAGTGGGCCCATTAAAAAAACAGAGGCTCGCATCTCACGCATAAGATGTTCCGGGATTTCGGCCTTACTGACACCGGTAGTATCAATCACCAGTGTATCATTGCCCTCATGGCTTATCTTCGCCCCCAGCAGGGTCATAATATCCTGCATCATGACGATATCCCGCAAGTTAGGCACACCGTGCAGTACACTTATACCTGAACTCAAAAGCGTTGCAGCCATAAGCGGCAAAGTCGCATTTTTCGCACCGTTAATTTTTACATTACCGTTTAATTGTACTTCTCCTTTGACGATAAATTGCTCCATCGTCTTCCCTCCCAGAAAAGTACAACCACCCGCATCATAAAATACATAGTTATCGGAATTATTTTTTCTCTACTAACTTTTCTACCAGTTCTTCACCTGATAAATAAATATTGCCGGCCCCCATCGTCATCACCAAGTCTCCCGATTCTGCAATTTCGGTAAGATAACGGGATACATTGGCTCTATCAGGTATATAGATAACCTTTTTCCCAGTTTGCCGCTCCACCTCTTCTTTGATCAGCTCACCGCTAACGCCTGGTATCTGTGCCTCGCCGGCCGAATACACATCGGTGAGAATCAGAAGATCAGCATTCTCGAACGCACCGCCAAATTCTTTTGCAAGAAATTTGGTGCGGGTATAACGATGCGGTTGGAAAACGCAAACCAGACGCTTAGGGGCAACACCACGAGCTGCCTGGAGTGTTGTTGCAATTTCCGTCGGATGATGCGCATAATCATCAACAACCCAGACTCCGTTTACACATCCCTTGGTCTGGAATCGCCTTTTTACCCCCCGAAACATGGCTATTCCCTCAGCGATTTGCGGAAAGCTTAATCCCACCGCCATACCAACTGCAACTGCCGCCAGCGAATTAGCAACATTATGACGGCCGGGAACGTGGAGCTCAATTTCTCCCAGCCTTTTGTCCCTGCAATATACGGCAAACGTTGTTGTCGTGCCACGAACTACAATATCCTTTGCCATATAATCCGCTTCATGATCTAGAGCATACGAAACATATTTTCTATTAATTTGAGTAGCCATATCTCTCACATAATGATTGTCAAAGCAGAGTACTCCCAGGCCTTCCTGCGGATGCAGTTTAGACAAAAACTCATTAAACGCCTGCAAAATACATTCCATTGTACCATAATGATCCATATGGTCATTCTCAATATTCGTGACAATGGCAATATAAGGCGAAAGTTTCACAAAGGAACCGTCGCTTTCATCCGCCTCGGCAACCAAATATTTTCCTTGCCCCCACTTGGCGTTACCGTTTAAGTAATCCAGGTCACCACCAATAATAATAGTTGGATCAAGGCCGCTTTTTTCAAGCATAAGAGCAACAATAGAAGTAGTCGTTGTTTTACCGTGAGCACCGGCTACCGCAATTCCCTGGACCTCATTCAGCAGCATAGCCACAATATCCGACCGGTGATATATGGTAAGCCCCCGTTCTTTGGCCGCCTGTACTTCGGGGTTATCGGCAGAAATGGCGGTTGATACAACAATCGCCTCGGTTCCCTCGATATTTTCGGAGCTATGTCCTATAAAAACTTTCGCTCCCAAACGCTCCAGCCGGCTAACTACCTCCGACTCTTTAATGTCTGATCCTGTCACTAAGTAACCTTTTTGCAGCAGGATTTTGGCAATGGCACTCATACCTGCACCGCCAATGCCTACAAAATGAATTCTACTAATTATATTAGGCAATCAATTCTCCCCCTTCCTGCCGTTCGCGCCCCCTTCTAACGCAATGTTATACTATGCACGATTTGGCAAGGGTGTTACATTTGCTATATTGAGACTGCGAGTTTAGCCGCTAATCGGGCAATAACCTGCGCTGCGTCAGGCTGTCCCATTTTTCTGCTGAACTCGGACATTTTCTTCAACTTTATTCGGTCATTTACCATACGATCAATGACGCCTGCCAGCTTCTCACCTGTTAATTCGGCATCGCTTATGACAATGGCCGCCCCATGGCTCTCCAGTACCTTTGCATTAAACTCCTGGTGGTTCGCAGCAGCATATGGGTAGGGAATCAACACCGCAGGAATTCCCCTGACAGTAAGTTCCGCCAATCCAATCGCTCCCGCCCGAAACACCGCGAGATCAGCTGCCGCTAAAGCAAGCGGCATATTGTACAGATAGGGAATAATTATAATATTACCCGCTTTTTGAATGTCTATACCAGCCTCTTCCAAGTAACCAACCATATTATTATACTCGTTTTGACCTGTTGCATGCAACACCTGGATATCTTCCCGTCCTGCCAAAAGACGGTAGACCTCGACCATGGCCTTATTGATAGCCCTCGCCCCGCGGCTTCCCCCGGCAACTAATAACGTTAGCTTATCTTCGACAAGACCTAATTCCTTTAGTCCTTCCTCACGGGATGCCGACAATATATCAGGCCGGACGGGATTACCGGTTACCACAATCTTATCCCCTTGTTTTCCAAAATGCCGGGCAGCTTCCGGATACCCGACGGCAACCTTTTTAACGAAGCGTGCCAATATCTTATTGGTAACCCCGGGTATAACATTTTGTTCTTGAATCATAGCGGGAATGCCCAGTAAACAAGCAGCCAGTAAAACAGGGCCGCAGACATATCCCCCGGTCCCAATTACAATATCTGGTCGGAAACGCCGAATGACCGAAAAGGATTGTCCTAGCCCTTTTACCGTAGTAAACATCGTTCGAACCGTATCAAAGGAAAGCCGCCGTTCAAACCCCCGGCCACTTATACCTTCAAAACGAAAGCCTTCTTTCGGGACAATATCGGCTTCCATACCGTTTTCTGTTCCGACAAACAAAATCTCACTATCTTTAACCAAGCTCTGAATAGCCTTTGCAATGGTCACGGCGGGATAAATATGCCCGCCTGTACCTCCGCCCGAAATTATAATTCGCATAATAAAACTCCTTACTTATAGTCCACATAACGCGAAATATTCAACAATATCCCCACGCCTGCCAGCATAAAAATTAGCGCCGACCCGCCAAAACTGATAAATGGCAGCGGAATACCCGTAACCGGCATGGAGGCGGTAACAACCGCGATATTCATCAGCGCCTGAACAATAATCATCGTGGTCAATCCGGTCGCCAGCACACTTCCGAAAATATCCGGTGCACCTATGGCTGCTTTAAGCCCGCGCCAGGCGAACAGAAAAAAGAGAATAATTACCACCGCGGTGCCGATAAAGCCTAGTTCTTCTCCTAAAATAGCAAATATAAAATCCGTATGAGGTTCAGGAAGGTACAGAAACTTTTCTCGGCTTCTACCCAGCCCGACACCAAACATCCCGCCGGAACCTATGGCATAAAGGGATTGAATAATATGATATCCAGTGTCTAACGGATCAGACCAGGGATCACTAAACGCCAATAACCGTTTCAAGCGGTACGGCTCTAAAATAATTGCGGCAATAATACCCATAACCCCTGCTGATCCTAAGTAAGCCAAATGGCTGATCTCTGCACCTGCTGTAAACAAAAGAACAAAGATAGTTCCTCCTATCGCCAGCGCAGTACCCAGGTCAGGCTCTTTCAGAATGAGAGCAAAAACCAGGAGAAGCATGAATAACTGTGGTGCCAATCCTTTTACAAAACTCACTAGTTTACTCTGGTTCCGCGCTAAACTATCGGCACTGAATAGTACCATACTGAGTTTGGCAATCTCAGACGGCTGTAAATATAACGAACCAAAGCCAAGCCAACGCCTCGCTCCGTTCACCACTTTCCCCAGACCGGGAATAAGTACCAATACCAATAACAAAAGAGTTGTATAAAGTATAGGCTTTGCCAGCTTACGCCATACATGGTAGTCGATGTTCATTGTAAACAGCATGGCTAATATCCCAAGTAAAGCCCAAACAAGCTGACGTTTTAGAAAATAAAAACTATCCGAATAATTAACTTGCGCCGATACTGCGCTGGAACTATAGACCATAACAACACCAAGCCCCAACAGGGCGAGCACCGAAAAAAACAAGATAAAGTCGGGAGATTTTGGTTTTGCCGCCAATCCCTTTTCCTCCTTAACTCAAGCGGTGTACCAGGTCTTTGAACACTTTCCCCCGTTCCTCATAGTTGGCAAACATATCATAACTGGCACAAGCCGGAGACAGAAGCACCACTTGTGGCGGCTTTGCCAACGAATGCGCCAGGCCAACAGCCGACACCAAATCCTCCGCCTGCTCTACACTGGCCAGTCCGGCCTGTCTCGCAGCATCAAAAAATCTAGCTCGTGCTTCGCCTATTAAAATTAAATGGTCTACTCTTTCTTGGGCTAACTTCATGAACTCCGACAAGTCCGTGTTTTTATCCCGTCCACCGGCAATCAGAATGATATGCCCGTCAAAAGCTTCTAATGCTTTAATTGAGGACTCCGGATTGGTAGCCTTTGAATCGTTATAATACCATACCCCGTTAATTTGCGTTACCGGCTCGATTCGATGCTCAACCCCGGAAAAGTTCCTGAGTACCTGAGCCATTATATCAGAGCCAACTCCCAGGAAAAAAGCACATCCGCATGCTGCTAACGCATTTTCAACATTATGCGCGCCTTTTATTGTAACATCTTCAACCGGTAATATTTTTGTAGTATCTCCATTCCAACGTATTGTAATGACACCGTCTTTAACATAGATTCCTGACGGTAATTCTACACATCGGCTGAAGAAAACTACTTGAGAGGAAGCCCTCTCAGCCATATGCCGTACAGCGGCATCATCATAATTTAAAATGAGATAATCCCCCGCTGTTTGATTGGCAAAAATCTTTTCTTTCATTAGCTGATAGTTTGCCATAGTACGGTGACGATCGATATGGTCGGGTGTAAGATTCAATATCGCAGCCACATGCGGCCGAAAATCAATCGCCCCCTCCAACTGAAAACTGGAAATTTCAGCAACTGCCACGCCCTCTTTACTAACAGGCAAAACTTCCTCCGACAAAGCCCTTCCAATATTTCCGCCCACAACGGTTTCCCGTCCGGCTGCCTTGACTATTTCACCAAGCAACGTTGTTGTAGTTGTTTTCCCATTGGTCCCCGTGACCGCAACCATAGGTGCCTGGCAAAGCTGATACGCTACTTCAATTTCACTCATGACAGTAACGCCTTGACCCTTAGCCTGTTCGACCAACGAATTGTAAATAGAAATACCCGGCGACAACACGACGTAATCCACATGATCTAGCAGCGATTCGTCCTGCTTTCCGAGCGCCAATACTACACCTTTTGCCGTGAGCTGAGCCAAATCCTTTTTTATCTCATCTTGGCATTTGGTATCGCTAAGCGTAACCTCCGCCCCTAATTGTTTCAGAATTCCAGCCACAGCAATGCCGCTGATTCCGGCCCCCAGTACAAGTATCTTTCTACCGCTAAATTCCAAAGCCTAAACCTCCTTTACCGGCCACCAGCATAATAAGAGCCAATGCAGCAAATACAACCCCAGCCAGCCAGAATACTTTAACTACCTTAGTTTCCGACCATCCAGATAACTCAAAGTGATGGTGAATAGGGCTCATGCGGAATACCCGCTTGCCCGTTGATTTAAATGAAGCCACCTGAATGACAACTGACAGCGCTTCAATGACAAACACTCCACCCACAATAATTAGCAAAAACTCGGTTTTCGTCATAACCGCCACCGCCGCCAGGGCACCACCAATTGCCAAAGACCCGGTATCGCCCATAAATACTTTTGCCGGGTGAATGTTATACCTAAGAAAGCCCAGTGCCGCTCCGGCAAGTGCCAAACAAAATATTGCAAGCGGCATTTTATCCACCGCGAGGGAGATCAGCGCATAGGTTGTCGCTGCAACAGTAACTGTACCTGCAGCCAGGCCATCCAGACCATCAGTCAAGTTGACCGCATTCGTGGTACTGATAAGCACCAGAAAAATCAGTCCGTAATATAGCGGGCCAAAATCAAAACTTAGATTGAACACGGGTATCCAAACATCAGTCCCTCGACCTAAATAGGTAATAGCAATATACGTCATTGCCACAGCCATAATAACTTGGCCCAAAAGTTTCTGCCGGGCTTTGAGACCTAAATTTCGTTTTAGAACAACCTTTATGAAATCATCCAAAAATCCTATTAGACCATGTCCTAATGTAATAAATAAGGCCAGCCACACTTCGGTATGTTTTCCGGCAAAGAGGAGCGCCGAAATCGTCAGCGCAGCCAAAATAATGACTCCGCCCATCGTAGGCGTTCCCGCCTTCGCCTTATGCCTCTGCGGCCCCTCTTCCCGAATACTTTGCCCAAATTTCAGCCTTCTTAAGACCGGAATGACAACCGGACCAAGCGCTATCGCCAACAAAAATGCCACTGCGGCTGCATAGTATAAATCTTGCATATTTGTTACCCCTCCGTAATAAGCTACTGCAATAATTAGGACTTAAATATTTCCATTACCTTCTCCATCCGCATACCTCTTGACCCCTTAAGCAAAACAGTGTCTCCGGGACGCATCAGCTTGCTTAACGCCTCTTTGACTTCTTCATGGTTTTTGCAAGACACCGTTACAGCTACCCGGTCCTTCAGCGCTGCATGTGCAATATTTTTCGCCAATTCACCGAGCGTGATCACTACCTGAACGCCTTCCGCCGCTAACTTTTTACCGATACGTCGATGCGCATCTACCGCCACGTCGCCCAGTTCGAGCATATCACCTAACACCGCTACCTTCCTGCCCTTTGCCACTGTCGAAAGGGTTTCGATTGCAGCCGTCATAGAAAGTGGACTGGCATTATAAGCATCATTAATAACGGTATAATCCCCTTTTGTTTCAATATGTAAACGCATAGCCCCGGAAACGAAATTTTCCAGGCCCAAAGCAATCTCGTTCGGTGTAAGCCCTAATTCCAAACCTGTGGCAATCGCAGCCAGGGCATTGTACACATTATGTTTGCCAATCGCATGGAGTTTTACGGTAAACTGCCCGGCCGGATGGACACAATCAAATGTCGTCCCTTCATCAGCAGAATGAATATTAAGCGCTTTTACACAGGCACCAGCGGTATTTAAACCATAAAAAACGGCTTTTGCCCGCGAAAGAGACGTCATGGAACGAACTAACGGTATATCGGCATTAAGAATCGCAACATCGCCCGTCCCAAGGCTTTCTATAAGTTCGCCCTTAGCGGCCGCTATATTTTCTACCGTACCCAATAACTCTAGGTGGGTTTCTCCCACGTTCGTAATGATGCCTATAGTAGGTTTAGCAACATCCGCCAGCCGTTTTATCTCGCCCCGTCCCCGCATACCCATCTCAACAACCGCGGCCTGATGCCGGGTTGTAAACTTCAGTAAAGTCAACGGCAAACCAATATCGTTATTATAATTGGCCTCGGTTTTTAGCACGCGGTACTTAGCCTCCAACATAGCAGCGACCATGTCTTTTGTGGTAGTTTTGCCGTTCGATCCCGTAATGGCTATTACCGGAAAACTAAACCGCTGGCGATGAAACGCAGCCAGGTTTTGCAATGCCTGAAGCGTATCCTTCACAGTAAACAAGGCGACCTTTTCCGAAATACCGGTTACCTCTTTACTGACAATGATACCTCCAGCACCCAATTTGGCTGCTTGTGCGGCAAAGTTGTGACCATCAAAGTTTTCCCCGATAAGAGCTATAAACAAATTACCCGGCTGTAAGGTCCGGGTATCGGTCGAAATACCATAGAAAGTGTTAACAGAAGCCGTGTTCATCAGCTGTCCGCCTGTCGCCTCTAACACTTCTCTCATCGTAAATTCAGCCATTACCTCATCTCCCCAATAATTTGCCGAGCTATTTCCCGGTCATCAAAATCAATCGTCTTATCTTTTAGTATTTGATAAGTCTCATGTCCCTTACCGGCAATAATAACGACATCACCTTTCTGTGCGATTGCTATTGCTCTGGCAATGGCTTCTTTCCGATCAATAATAATCTCATAATCTTTGCCACCAGTTTGCCCTTCATGCAAACCTACTTCAATCTCATGTAAAATTCCTGCCGGCTCTTCAGATCGAGGATTATCCGACGTAGCAATCACTACATCCCCATAATCCATTGCCAATTTTCCCATAATAGGTCTTTTAGTCCTGTCACGATCTCCGCCACAGCCAAAAACTACAATGATTCGATTATTAGCAATTTGACGGGCGGTTTTTAAAATATTTTCCAGTCCATCAGGAGTGTGTGCGTAATCCACGATTACAGCATAAGGCTGCCCGGCATCAACCAATTCAAAGCGGCCGGGTACGCTTTTAAAAGATTCCAGCGCTTGTTTTATCGTTTCAACGGCAATCCCTTCCGCCCAAGCTATACCAAAAGCTGCTAAAACATTATATACGTTGAACACACCTGTAAGTTTTAACTCTAAGGGAACCGTGCCAAATTGCCCTACTACCTTAAACTTCGCTCCGTCTGCTCTAACCTGAATATCCTGTGCCAAAAAATCGGCCTGCTGGCGAACCCCATATGTGATATTTCGGGCACAGCTACTCGCCAGCATAACTTTTCCGGCCGCATCATCAGCATTTACTACCGCCGCTTTACCCTTTTTAGCCGAGGTATCAGCTACAAGCAGCTTAAATAGTTCAGCTTTTGATTTGCAATAATTGTCAAAAGTAACATGAAAATCCAAATGATCGCGCGTCAAATTCGTAAATCCTGCCACGTCAAACTCGCAGCCAGCTACCCTTCCCAGCGCCAAAGCATGGGAAGAAACTTCCATAATGGCATATTCTACTCCTTCCGCCACCATTCCCGCTAATAACGACTGCAATTCAATTACATCCGGTGTTGTATTCTTAACAGGCAGTACCCGGTCACCAATCAAACTGTGAATAGTTCCGATCACCCCTGTGCTAAATCCGGCCTTCATTAAGATCGCCCGTACTAAGTGAGTGGTCGTCGTTTTTCCATTAGTCCCGGTTACACCTATCAAACGCAGTTTGCGGCTTGGATAATCATAAAAATATGGAGCCATAACCTGCACTGCCTTCCGAGTATCCGGCACTTTAATCACTGTTACATCCGGTCCGACGCTAACCTCTTTTTCCACCAGCACCGCTGTAGCACCCTTTTGACAAGCGGCGGCAATATAATCATGGCCATCCACCTTAGTGCCGCTAAAAGCCACAAACAACGCCCCAGGTACCGCAGTACGCGAATCCTGAGTCATTGTCGTAATATGCTGTTCTTTATTCCCCCTCACCTCAGCCTGGGGTACCTGCAAGATTAGATCGCATATTGATTTCGACATATCCGTTTCCTCCTGGGTATTCTACTTATATTATTACCTTAGTTACCAAAATTAACCGAAATATCTACTCATAGAAAACAACCATCGTAGTTCCAGACTGCACCTTGCTCCCGGGAAAGGGATTTTGCCTGATGGCCGCATCCCCGTTTCCAAACGGCTGGAACAAAAGACCAAGTTCTCCTAATATATCAGCTGCCTCCCGCTTGCTTTTTCCTGTCAAGTCAGGAACGGTAATTTCCCCTTCCGCATAACGCGGTGTAACTGTATACAAAATAACAGTAGAACCGACGGGCACCCTGCTGCCCGGTTTCGGTACTTGATCGGCCACTCGTTCCCCATTTTCCTCAACCCTAACTAGCAGTTGCTGACTTTGTAAAAGCTGGGCCGCCTCGCTTGCCAAATAATTATATACAGAAGGAACAATCATATGGGTAGGAGCCGTTTGTTCAGGCCCTGGTGCCACTTCAGGTACCAACTTTAGGTATTGAAAAATATCTTGAGCCACCGCATTGAAAACCGGCGCGGCAATTACCCCGCCATAATAAGCGCCGATCGGTTCGTCAATAACCACCAATATAGCAAATCTTGGATGTTCAACCGGCGCAAAACCAACAAAAGACGCAACATATTTACCGGCAGCATAACCGCCGCTGCCTACCTTCTGGGCCGTTCCGGTTTTACCGGCAATTCGAAAACCTTCGATATAAGCACCCTTTCCTGTTCCTTGTTCCACAACATTTTCCAAAATTCCTTTTACTTCTTGTGCAGTTTTCTCATTGAGTACAGTTTCTACTACATCCGGCTGAAAGCTTCGGATGACAGACCCGTCTTTTCCCTTCACTTCCCTCACAATTTGTGGCCGGAGCAGTTTTCCGTTATTTGCCACCGCACCTGCGGCACAGATAAGCTGAATCGGCGTAACCGCAATACTCTGTCCGATTGACATAGTTGCTATATTAATCGGTGTGACCTTCTTGGGATCAATTATAATTCCCTTAGCTTCACCAGGCAAATCAATACCGGTTGCCTGACCGAAGCCAAATCCTTTGATGTAGCGGTAAAAGGCTTCCGCCCCCAACCGCAACCCTACATTCACAAAGCCCACATTACAGGAGTTTTTAACAACCTCGACAAAAGTTTGACTTCCATGCCCACCAGGCTTCCAACAATGAATATTGCGCCCTTGCACCTCGACTTCTCCCGGATCAAAAAGACGTTCTTCCGGCGTAACCACCCCGTCGCCCAGCACAGCCGACGTAGTAATAATCTTAAACGTTGAGCCTGGCTCATAGGCATTGGAAATAGCGCTATCACGCCAAAGCACAGGCGCATAATCGGCAAAACGGTTCGGATTATAATCCGGTTTATTGGCGAGTGCCAAAATTTCTCCCGTATTAGGATCAATCACAATAATGCTTACGGATTTTGCTTTTGTATCCCTTAATACCTTTTCAAGTTCCCGCTCAACAATCTGTTGAATCACCAAATCGATTGTCAAGAACACATTCTGCCCGTCAATCGGCGGTACATAGCGGTGGGTAGCATACGGTATTTCCCGGCCTTTTGCATCATATTCAATAACGATGCCGCCAGGACGACCCTTAAGATAGCTGTCAAAAGTCAACTCAACGCCGTCAAGGCCTTGGCTATCAATGCCTGTAAACCCCAAAATATGAGAGGCTAAATTGTCATACGGGTATTGGCGACGCCCCTCCTGGGTCAAACCAATACCCGGTAAATCAAGTTCTTTAATTGCTGCTGCTTCTGTTTCACTTATTTTGCGCTTAATCCAGGTAAAGGCTTGCCTTCTTTTAAGTTTAAGCGACAGCTTATCAGTATCTAATGCTAAAATAGCAGCCAATTTGGCTGCTGTTTCGTCGGCTTTAACTATTTCTGCAGGTATTGCGTACACTGACTCGGTGTTCACACTGACCGCAAGTTCCTTGCCATTTCGGTCATATATTATACCGCGTTTGGCCTCCACTGGTATTTCTCTTACTCTTTGGTCAGTTGCATTCTCCGTAAGCCAATGACTTTGAAAAAACTGTAGATAGGCCAACCGCCCGACAAGACCCACCATTACAATAGCGATAAAAAGAAACAGTACCGTTGCTCGTTTTCTGACTGTGACATGTGAAGCTGACGCCACACACTTCTCCCCCATCAACAATCAAAATTAATTTTTTGCACTCACCTGTGCTGCGTTGCTTTTAAGAAGCGCACTAACCATCGGGTTAATGCCCGATCGCAAGTTATTGCTTGGGCTTGAATCCGCAAAATAGGCCGTAGACGGTCTAACCATGCCTAGTTCTTCCGTGGCAATCTTTGCTATACGCTGAGGTGATTTAAGCTTCGCAATTTCAAGTTGAAGTAGGTCATTTTCTTTTTCCAGTTTGGCGGCTTCCTTTTTCATCTGCACTAAGTCATATCCAGCCCGTACCATAACTTCGCTATGTATCGTAATCACCATAGCCACTGCAATTACCACAGCGACAAACTGTAGGCACCGTTTACGAAACTCAGGATTCGGTCTTGCCGCTACTTTGCGTTTCGGGTTCGCCGGTTTTACAGCCTCAGCCGGCATTTCATAGTGAGTCCAAACTTCTTTGCGCTCTACTAACATAGTATTTAACCTCCCTGGAAATTAGAACAACTTACTCTTTTGTTTACAACTTCTCCGCAACCCTCAACCTGGCGCTACGGGAGCGCGGATTTTCCTCAAGCTCAGCCGGCGATGGGGCAACAGGCTTACCTAAAATCTTAACCTGCGGCGCATGATTACAAACACAAACCGGAAAATCCTTGGGACATACACATCCTTTAGCTAATTCCACGAGTGTCTTTTTCGCGATACGGTCTTCCAGCGAATGAAAGGTAATAATACAGATCCGGCCTTTTTCATTTAGCCGTTCAACTACCGCAGTAAACGTATCGCGCAGTATCCCTAGTTCATTATTGACCTCTATACGAATGGCCTGAAACGTCCGTTTCGCCGGATGGGGGCCTTCCCTTCTGGCTGCAGCCGGAATCGCCTTTTTTATTGCCTCGGTCAGTTCCGCCGTTGTCTTTATCGGGCCAGCTTCCCGGGCTTGAGCAATACTGCGGGCAATCCGCTTCGCCCAGCGTTCTTCACCATAGCTAAAAATAATTTCAGCTAGTTTCTCTACACTGTATTCATTAACAACCTGATATGCTGACAATTTTTGTGTGGGATTCATCCTCATATCCAACGGACCATCCTGCATATATGAAAACCCTCGCTCAGCTATATCCAACTGATGAGAAGAAACCCCCAAATCGAATACAACGCCATCAACCTTGTCAATCCCCAGCGCATCCAGCACCCGGTTAAAATGTTGAAAATTACTATGTACAAGTTCAATCCGGCAAGAGGCTTGCTGAAGTCGTTCTTTTCCAGCGGCCAATGCTGCCGGATCCTGATCAAAACCAATAAACAAAGCCTTTTCATTCAGCCGCTGCACAACCCCGGACGCATGTCCGGCACCACCTAACGTGCAGTCGACATAAATTCCATCCAGCTTGGTTACCAATGCATCCAGCGTTTCTTTATAAAGTACACTTTTATGCTCAAACTCCATTACTCAAATCCCCAAGTCTACTAAATTTTCCGCGATCTTTGTAACTTCAGGACCAATTTCGTTATTATACGCATCCCAATTTGTCTTATCCCAAATTTCAACTCGGTTTGACACACCAATAACAACAACATCCTTATCCAAAGCGGCATGTTCCCGAAGATTAGGCGGCAACAGAACCCGACCTTGCTTATCGCACTGAACCTCAGCGGCTCCGGAAAAGAAAAACCTCACAAAAGCCCGCGCTTCAGGTTTAGCCATCGGCAGTTTTTTTAGCTTTTCCTCTAACATGGCCCATTCGCCTTGCGTATATACAAACAAGCAATTATCCAACCCTTTGGTGGCAACAAAAGTTTCTCCTAGCAGGTCACGAAACTTGGCAGGGAAAGTAAGACGCCCTTTATTATCGATAGTATGTAAATATTCCCCCATAAACATCGGCGTCATCACCACCAAAAAGTCTTTTTCAACCACTTTACACCACTTTACCCCACTTTTAGTACAGTTCTTGACAAAATAAAAAAATCCTTCATGATTTGAAGGATTTTTTTATTTTCTTACTAATTTCGAATAATCCCCAGCCGCTCTAGAATGGGAGCGGCGGTTAAACGATAATAAAAACTTCGAAATGTCTTTGTACTGCGGAAAATAGGAATACGCTCAATAGCAAAATGATCACTTTCCATACCTGCCCGCCCATATCGAATGGTAAAAGCCGCCCTATATCCCACCCGTCTTACAAGCTGCTCTGCCTGGCGGTTATACGCACCGGTAGGATAGGCAAAATAGGCCGGCTTGGTTCCCAGCTGGTTTTCCATTACCATACTTGATTCTGTCAGTTCTTTTTGCGCCTGTTCCGGCCCCAACTGGGTAATCGGCACATGATTGGCCGTATGAGACCCAAAAACAAAACCGTTTTGCCGCATCTCACGTATTTGATTCCACGTTAAAAACCGTGGATCATTTCCTACCAAACCGGTCACAACAAAAATTGTAGCTGTAAACCCATATTTTTTCAGTATAGGGTACGCCTTGGTATAATTATCGAGATACCCGTCATCAAAAGTAATCAGCACGGCATTTTCCGGTAATCTCCGCCCATATTCCAAATAATCCAAGAGTTGATCTGGAGTAATAGAATGATATCCATTTTCGGAAAGATATTTCATTTGCTCATCAAACTGCTCCGGTGAAATAGACAACGGAATAGCCAGATTATCCACCATATGATAATTCAGCACCGGCACCTCGACTAACTGCCCTTGAGAGAACTGCGGCCCCGCCACCGTTCTGCTGCCAACCAGGGAAATCGCCATCAATACAAAAAGTGCAGCAGCAGCCATACATTTGATAATTATATGCCGCCGAACCATGTAGCCGCCACCCCCAAAGTACTTAATCTATTGCTGCTTTAAACTGCCCGAACGTTACTGTTTACCTTTTGACCGTACCGAAGTTTCCATCTCCCGGGCCACAGCTAACAGAACTGTAACCGCCATGACCCCCAAACAAATAAGTTTACTTGAATATAAACCCCCACTTACTAATCCGTCAAGCCGCATGGAATCAAAATATAAATGTCCACTCGCATATAAAAATAAATACAACAAAAATACCAAACCATTACGTTTTGGAAAATTGAACTTCACCCGACCATAGGCCATAGCCAGCAAAACAATAAACATCATCGCGTTCCAAATCGATTCATAAAGAAAGACGGGATGAAAAAAATCAAATTGTTCATAGCCGGATGGTCGATACAAAAAATCGATGTAGACGCCCCACGCAAGAGAGGTCGGAAATCCAAAACCCTCTTGCGTCATGAGACTGGCCCATTGGCCAACAGCCTGACCAAAAGCCAACCCCGGTGCCAATATATCCGCCCAGCGCCAAAACGGGAAACCAAAAACATGGGTATAAAACATATATATACCCACCGCCCCAATTAGTGCACCACCAAAAAACATACCGCCATGCCAAAAACGGAATATCTCGGCCCAGTTCCCCTTAAATAACGGCCAATCCATAAGCACAAAACTCATTCTCGCAAAAACAATCCCAACAGGCACCGAAATCAGTAAAAGATCTACAATCGGCATCGCCGGTTCGTGAAACAGCCGGGTTTGCCAAAAAGTAATCAGTGCTGCGGATAACACCGCCGCCGCCATAATAATCCCATACCAATAGAAATTCAACGGGCCTAGAGAAAAAGCAATCTCATCCATCGTATCACCAGCGTTTGCATATTATACTCGCTAATATATCTAGTATTGTAACTCGTAAAAAATAAAATTACCAGCGGGATTTTTTTCGTATAAAAATATTACAGCCGGCCATACTAAGCTCGTAAGGGTTCGTAATGGTCGAGCCAAGATTGATATCTGATCTCTTGGGGTTGGGTATCAGTCGGCCAAAGATAGGTATCAGGTCGGCCCGGCTTGGTGCTTGTCGGCGGGAAGATCATTATATGTCTTGTAAGGCTGTACGGCAGCCCAACTGTTGTCGTGTGGTCAAAAGGGATGTATAATGGTCGAGCTAAGACTGTCAAGGGTTCCGCAGGTCGTCCGGGAACCTCTTAGGGGTCTATCGTTGTCGGGAGATTGCGGTAGGTTTCATAGGTACTCTTGGCAGTCGAGCAAAGGTCGGCGTTTGTTGCGTAATGCTTGTGCGTAGTCGAAAGATTGCGTATAGGTATGTAGGGATGAGCGCTGGCTGTAGCGAAGATCATTACGGGCTCTTTCTATATTTTTCCTACAATAAATAACTCATGCAACGAAAAATACATTATAATAAAACTTGTACAATGACAAATTTATCTTGCTATGTTATAATCTAAGAAACTATCATACTTGCCCCTGAAAGGAGGACAATTCAATGGTTATTTCTAAAGACATGGGTATTATCGAAATAGTCCAGAAATACCCTCAAACTACCGAGGTATTCCGCAACTATGGTATGGGATGTTTCGGGTGCGCAGCCGCCCGCTATGAAAATATTGAGCAAGGTGCTTTAGCTCACGGCATCGATGTGGACGCACTTATTGCAGATCTAAATAAGGCTGTAACAAGCACTGGTGGTTGCGGGTGCGGGTGCGGTAATTAATACTTACTCAAAAAGCAGGATACTATCCTGCTTTTTTTCTATCTAGCCTCCCATAGTAGCAAAGCCCCTTTGAGATGCATAAGATACACGGGTAACGAAACTAGAAGGAGGCATTTGTATGGGATTCGGTCGTTTCGGCTGCGGGGGTGGCGGTAGCGCAATGGCTATTGTCATCATAATCATCATACTTCTTCTGCTATTCATGGGAGAAGAAAGTTCCGCCTCGATTTAAAGCACATAGCCTAAATTCAATCACAACCACTAGAAACCGCGTTGCTTTACCCCCTGTATAATAGGAGGGGCTGTCTCATTAAAGAAAGATTCCGCTATATATTGTGACTGCATTCAAGCAAGATTCACAATATACGGTAGAAAAAATCTTAGTGAAACAGCCCCTTCCTACTTGCATTATATTTTTTAACGTTCCGGTTTTGAATATGTCAAATACGATTGATATTTCTTCAAACGCTCCGGCAATTCATGTATCTTCGGATTCGGTTTTAGGGAAACTTGCTTCAATTCGTCCACGTGTGCAAATTTACCTGAGATCATAACATGAGAATGCGGAATTTCCTCTTCCGCGATTTCAAAGGTAACTTTATTACCTGACACCTGCAAAGTACCCTTAACCCCGCAAATTCCGCAAATTGCCGGGTAGTTGCTGTTAACATCCCTGATTTCAACCAACTTTGAATGGCAAAGCGGACATATACCCGGTTCGCCAATGTACTTAGCTTCTTCCATCGGCTTTTTCAGTGTATCTGCCACATGGCGTCCTGATTGTCTTGCTCTTTCGAGAGCGTCTTCTTTAAAGACAACCGCACCGGGCAAGCCAACCCAGTTAACCAGCATTTTATCAACAACATTCATTTGCATGGACAACGAAAATAAATGCATCATAGGCAACGCCAAGGTATCCCATTCACTGCCGCCGACGGCAATCAGAGAAGCCGCCCTCGGCTTAAAGGATCTTTCATCCGGCCCTTGTCCGGTAGTAATACCGCGCTCTTCGCGAATTTTTTTTGCAATCATACGGAAAGCAATATCGTGGGAAGGTCCCATACGATCATTTAAAACCTTCAGTTGTCCACTTGGGGTTTTTTCATAAATGGGTGACCCTAGAATCAATCCGTCGCACTCCATAATTTTTTCATCGATAAACGGAAAATCGTCATTTTTAAGAATACAATTTCCTGCTCCGCCCTTTTCAAACAGATCAATAACACACGCATTACAGCCAGTACACGGTTTAAGATTAAGGTCCTGCAGCCGAACAAGTTCTACATCGGCACCTCTTTCTTGGGCTCCCATCAACGCTTCCTTAACCAAGATTTCGGTATTGCTCATTTTTCTGCCGCAGCTTATACCTAAAATTTTCATAATATTCCTCCTTCAATGATCTACTTTTATTTTATCGCATAAAATTTTTCCGTCAATAAGGCCAAAATCCACCACAAAGAGGCCAACACAAAGAAATTTCTAAAAACATACAACCGCGGATTATTGCGATATCAGCTAAAAATCAAAGTAAAACACCCCTTTTGCAACATAACTGCAAAGAGGGTGTTTTACTTATTTTATAGTTATTGATTCAAATATGCTATCATTCAAACAAAGGTATCGATAAATACCTTTCCCCGGTATCCGGCAACAGCACTACAATTGTCTTATCCTTATTTTCCGGTCGTAACGCCAGTTGAGTGGCGGCAAAAACGGCAGCCCCGCTAGATATGCCGACAAGCAGCCCTTCCTGGTTCGCCAAAGCCTTCGCCGTGCTGAACGCTTCTTCCGTTTTGACCGGCAATATCTCATCCAGAATAGCCACATTGAGCACCTCAGGAACAAATCCGGCACCAATCCCTTGAATTTTATGCGGTCCTGGATTACCTCCCGAAAGCACCGGTGAATCAGCCGGTTCAACAGCTACCACTTTTACCCCGGATTTCCGCGCTTTAAGCACTTCGCCTACACCTGTAATCGTACCGCCGGTACCTACACCCGCAACAAAAATATCTACCTTACCGTCCGTGTCGCGCCAAATTTCTTCTGCTGTAGTTTTGCGGTGTATTTCCGGATTTGCTGGATTTTTAAATTGCTGCGGAATATAAGAATTCGGTATCTCAGCTGCTAACTCTTCCGCCCGTGCAATAGCGCCTTTCATACCCGTAGCCCCCGGAGTCAACACCAGTTCGGCTCCTAACGCTTTCAAAAGGTTGCGCCGTTCCACGCTAAAGGTTTCCGGCATAGTCAAAATCAACCGATACCCTTTAGCCGCGGCCACAAAGGCCAAGCCAATACCGGTATTGCCACTGGTAGGCTCAATAATTACTGTATCTTTATTAATCACACCGCGGTCTTCGGCATCCTTAATCATGGCATAACCAATACGGTCTTTCACACTGCTCAAGGGATTAAAGTATTCCAACTTGGCAATAATCTTTGCTTTCGCCCCCACGCTGGCATTGTAATTTTTTAATTCCAATAACGGGGTATTCCCAATCAACTCGGTTAAATTTGAGGCAACATTAACCATTTGTTTTCCATCCTCTCATAATTTATTTATCGTTAAATACGACTACTCATTGTATTAAGCTTTAAATGCTTGATCCAGATCGGCAATCAAGTCGGCTACATCTTCCAATCCCAGCGACAAACGAATCATATCATCCGGCGCTCCGGCTTTCGCTCTTTGCTCTGAAGTCAATTGGGAATGAGTGGTACTAGCCGGATGAATCACCAGAGATTTGGCATCTCCCACATTGGCCAAAAGCGAAAACAGTTTAAGCGAATTAATAAACTTTTTACCTGCTTCCAGGCCGCCTTTAATTCCGAAAGTCAAAATTGCTCCAGCGCCCTTCGCCAGATATTTCTTCGCCAATTCATGCTGTGAATGAGTTTCCAACCCTGGGTAGCTTACCCAAGACACTTGGTCATGCGTTTGTAGATATTTGGCTACGGCTAATGCATTGTCACTATGCCGTCGCAGACGTAAATGCAGGGTTTCCAGTCCCTGAAGCAAGAGAAAACTATTAAACGGACTGAGCGTAGCGCCTAAATCCCGCAAAATTTGCGTTCTAAGCCGAGCGATATACGCTTGGTTTCCCAGCGCTTCGGTATAACGAAGTCCACCATAGCTGGGATCAGGTTCGCTTAGCAGAGGGAACTTTCCATTACCCCAATTAAAGTTACCGCTGTCAACTACAACCCCGCCCATAGTCGTTCCATGACCACCGATAAACTTGGTCGCCGAATGTACCACAATATCTGCGCCAAAATCAATGGGGCGGATAAGGTATGGTGTCGTAAACGTGCTGTCCACAATTAATGGAAGCCCATTCCTATGCGCTATTTCGGCTACTCGCTCAGTATCCAGAACATCAATTTTAGGATTACCAATAATTTCGGCATAAATGGCCTTAGTCTTATCAGTAATCGCCTCCTGGAAATTATCAGGATTGGATGAATCTACAAACCTGACCTTAATACCCAGTCGGGGTAGCGTATAGCTGAACATATTGTACGTCCCCCCATAGAGGGTGGACGAACTGACAATTTCATCTCCCGCCTGGGCAATATTGAAAATCGCCGAACTAATGGCGGCATGCCCGGTAGAAAAAGCCAAGGCACCAATACCACCTTCCAAAGCAGCTACTCTCTTTTCAAACACATCAGTAGTCGGGTTCATAAGACGAGTGTAAATATTCCCCGGTTCTTTGAGCGCAAAAAGATTGGCCGCATGATCGGCATCATTAAATACATAGGAAGCCGTCTGATAAATTGGCACCGCCCGTGAACCGGTAGTCGGATCAGGCTCTTGCCCTCCATGCACAGTTAATGTATCAAAATGTAGTTTTTCAGGTAAAGCCATTGTTTATATCCTCCTTTTTTCCATTTAAATTAGGGGAAATTATACAATAAGGCCAAGGTGCTATTGCCATCAAATGGCAAGTCGCCCTCAGCCTTCAGTTTTCTGATCAGCAGAAGTAATATATGGTTTGTATGAATGGTATCACAGATATCCCCCGCCGTCAACCTCTATTTGGATTTTTTTAAACTTTACTGTATACTACACCCTTATGATGCACCATTAAAGATCATTTTACACTGGTCTTTTACGCGTTATAGTGCCTTTCTTTAAAACTGCCTTTAAACACCGATTCTCGGTTTAATGCAGCTAAATCCTAACTTTGAAAACTTTTAATTTGATTCGTTATATCGGCAAGAAAAATCCCTTTGCATACACTCATAACTGCACCAGTCATATGTACATGACCTTCACTATCAATTTTTACATGAATTATCCCACCAGGCATATGCACATGTAGTTCACTATCCACTAGCCCAAGTTCGAAGGCGGCACTTGCGGCCGCACAGCTACTACTGCCAGAAGCCAAAGTATAACCTGCACCTCTCTCCCATATTTCAATGCTGATATTTTTATGATCTAGCACTTTAAGTAATTGAACATTTATCCGATTGGGAAAGAGTTCATGCTTCTCAATAATGGGACCAATCTCCTCAGCTAGCTCCCTGGAAATGCTGTCAAGCGGAATCACACAATGCGGGTTTCCAATTGATAAGCAATTAATACTATATGTTTTTCCCTGTATAGAAAGTTGTTCTTGCATAACATTTCGAGGATTACCGCCCACAGGAATTTGCGGACTATAAAAAGTTACTTTCCCCATATCTACTCTAATTTGACTCGCTTTCTCATCCAATATCTCAACAAATACTTTTCCGCCTGCGGTTTCTAAATGGAAAGTATTTGTTTCTACATAACCTGCATCAAAAAGGTATCTAGAAAATATTCTAATTCCATTCCCGCTTTTCTCAGCCTCACTTCCGTCCGGATTATAAATTCTTAATTGATAATCCTTGTCCTTCATTATCGGCCCGTATAATATCCCGTCTGAGCCAACGCCAAAGTTTCGATGACATATAAGCTTAATTACTTCAGTGTTAAGAATAACATCATTTTTTTGTGGGTCAATAACTATGTAATCATTACCTAAAGCATGATATTTAAAATAGTCAAATTCCATGTAAACCTCCAAATTTTTTT
>JAGGAE010000051.1 GCA_017889725.1 Bacillota bacterium
GATTTTCATATACCGATTGAATGTGCATGCCCGCTAAATTAAACAGCAGCATTTCATTATCGCTGAAATCATCCCGTGCTTGTTTTCTGTACATGCAGATTCTTCCGGTAAAGGTTTCCCCATTTACCACATTTATAACGGCCATATGATAGAGATTGTTAGCCAGATAAAACTCAGTAAAGTTAGGGGAGTTCTTCCAAGTACTAAAATAACTAGAATCGGATCTGCGTTCGGTAGGTAATATTTTTGTTGTAGAAAATAACTGGTTTAAGTGAAAGTCTTGCTTTTCATACGTCTTTTTATAGTTTTGGAATATTTTAGGATCGGTATCTAATAATTTTCCACTGATTATACTGCGAGTAACCGGATCGGGGTGGAAATAGCCGCCATTATCATATAAAACTAACTTTTGTAAACTGCGTAGCAAGGTAGCTTCAAAAAGGTCTGGACTTGTACATTCGCGTAGGGCGATAACCGTTTTATTAAACCGCCGCAGTTCATATTCTGATATATACATCGAAAGCATCACCTTCATCTGTTTGCTTTGAATGAACCATATTATTAGTTTAGTCATTATAGGCTCTTTGTACAAAGCGGGATAAGGTCTATTAAAGGCATTGGATGGTTATAATTTGATTATTTATTAATTTCTTACAATTCTTCTGGATAAAAAAAGAAAATCCTGCTAATATATGGCGAAGAATGACGGAGAAAGCAAAAAAAAGATACTGCCACGTCCGTTGCGTTAGGCATATCTTACTGAAGGGTTGGTTGTAGTTATTTAAGGCGCCATTAATTGAATAGGATAGTCAAAAACGATTTGAAAATATTGCTGCTCGTGATACCTATAGGAGAAGCAGCGATAATTTATTTGGACGCTAGTGTAATTTAATATTCCGGCATGGTGGAGTGTATAAAATGCGTTATGGTAGTTGGTGGCGAAGTTGCGGCAAACCTCGTGGATATTGGAATACAAGTGATGGAGGGAATGTTGTTTAAACAGCTTATTTGCCTGATAATTGCTATAAATACAGTTAAACTTTTGATCAAAAAGACAGATGGCTTGTGAGGATTGGTTTAATTTATTCCAATCACCGGTGAATAGCATCGCTGCCTTGAGATTTCCATATACCGATTGGATGTGCATACCTGCTAATTTGAACAGCAGCATTTCGTTATCGCTGAAATTATCCCGAGCTTGCTTTCTGTACATACAGATTCTTCCGGTAAAACTTCCCTGATTTACCACATTGATAACCGCCATATGATAGAGTTGGTTAGGCCGATAAAATTCAGTGAAAAGAGGCGTTTTCAGCCATTTGGCATAATTAGGATGATCAAACCTGCGTTCGGTAGGGAGTATGCTTGCAGTAGAAAATAAATAGTTTAAATGAAAGTCTTGCTTTTCATACGTCTTTTTATAGTTTTGGAATATTTTAGGGTCAGTATCTAATAAATTTCCACTGATTATAGTACAAGTTACCGGATCGGGATGAAAATAGCCGCCATTATCGTATACAACTAATTCTCGTAAAGTGCGTAACAGGGTAGTTTCAAAAACATTGATATCCCTACATTCACGTATTGTTAAAACAATTTTATTAAAGCGTGTCAGTTCAGTTTCGGAAATATGCATAGGAAGAGCCACCTTCAATTGTTTGCTATAGGTCAGTAAAATCCTATTTATTACATTTTCGCAGTAATTTAAATAATCCCTTCTAAACCCTTTTGATTGGGAATGGACTGTTTTGGAGTAAAGAATGTTGGTTGAAATTCCACCGCAAAAATCGCCCATGTGGGTGATGGTGAAAGTTAAGCTGTTGTAGTACGATTAATTCTGGAGAATTTTATGGTAGATTATTATCTCTTTATGGTGCGCTTGATTTAATTAGATGATTTTAATTAGTTTATGATAAATTCGTGTAATGTTAAAGGAATGGGGTGGTTGGTACACATTACCCTGGATTTTTTGCGTTATTTACAAAAGGCTGGGTTTACTGGCGTAATAACGCTGTTTTCTTGTTTGTGCCGTTATATATGATGAAATGCAGAGAGTAAGGTGGGTAAGAACTTGGAGGTGAGGTAATTTACTATGCTAAAAGTAGTTATTGCCGATGATGATGCTTTCATGCGGCGGGTTTTAAAAGATGTTCTTGCGGAAAATTCTGGAGTAGACGTTATAGGCGAAGCGACGGATGGCCGGGAGATGGTTCAGCTGGTTGAAGAGCTGGAGCCGGAGGCTGTATTTTTGGATATTGATATGCCGGGAAGAAACGGCCTTGAGGCAGCCAGAGAAATTTTCGGTATAAACCCCAAGATTTTTATAGTTTTTGCTACTGGTTATAGTTGTTACGCACATCAGGCTTTTGAAGTTTATGCTTTTGATTATTTGGTAAAGCCCTTTGATAAGGAAAGGGTCCGGCGAACGATAAATCAAATTAAATTTTTTACAAGAGAAAGAGCCCGGGCGGAACTTTCGAAACGGGCAACATCGTTGCTAAAGGGAGTAAATCCTAAGCTAAAAGTCTTCTCCAATGAAAAAAGTATATTTGTCAATATTGCAGATATTATTTTAGTGACACGCTGTGAGCGAAAAACAATGATTTATGTAGTGGGAGACAGTGTGATCCAAACGAATGAGCCACTTCAGAGTTTGGAGGAACGATTAGAACGGTATGGTTTTTTTCGTTGTCACAAGGGTTTTATTATTAACCCGGACATGGTGCTGGAATTTTTCCCATGGGGTAATAAAACGTACTTGGTGAAGTTGGCCAATACTAAAGAAACCGCATTGATGACCTTGGAGCATGCTAAGGAGTTTCAAACGCAATATTGTATATAACAACTAACAACAAAAATAATTGTTGCCCTGGTGGAGGCCCCTTGGTAGAAAGGCAGTATGCAGCGATGTGTTGCCTTTCTACCAAGGGGTTATTATTATAGGGACTTTGTTGAAGAATGAAATTTGCATTTGAAATTCAAATGGTCAAATCGACTTTATAATCAAGCAAAAGGGGTTTTTCGACAATAAATATGGAAATATTCTAAAATATTTGATAAAACGTAAATAGAAAAAGGTATTTCGACAGCGGATTAGATCAAAAAATTCTCTTGAATTTTCATTGCGGAGGCGCGTGAAAGTATTGGGAGAACGTTATGTTTTCTTTGCGGTAGGGGTGGTTTTAAGCCCTTAATGGTTCGTTCATGCTGATTTTTAAGGGAGGTGAGCATTATCGAATGGTACGTATTGCGTACTTCTAGCGGTAAGGAGGACGCGGCTTTAACGATTTTGCGAAAAATAGGTTTTGATGTAGACTTTATTTATCCCCGGCGAAGAGTAAGCTGGCGGAAACAAGGACGGATCATTAACTTGGTAAGGCCTCTGTTTGAGGGGTATTTTTTTGTCGCTTGTCCTAAAGAAAAGATTACGGTATTTGACCAATTGCTAAGATTGAGTAATTTGAATATTGCTTGGTTGGTGTATAGTGCCGGAGCTTTGGTTCCAATTTATATGGAAGAAAGAGCATTACTTGAGAGGTTGATCGGAAGTGAGGGAATTGTTGATGTGAGTACGGTTAAGAAACAGAATGATCAACTGGAGATTGTAGACGGACCACTGGTGGGATTAGAAAATATCATAAAAAAGATATCGGGCAGAAAACGGCGGATAACCGTAGAAATCCCCGTGTTAGAAGAGAAGAGAGAGGTTGAACTTGAAGGAATTTTAGTTTAAATTAAGGAAGGACGATCAGAATGAATACAGTACATACGTCAAATTTATGGATTCCGTATCGGAGGCCGAGCAACAAAAGCTGCTTGCGTCTTTTTTGTTTTCCCTATGCGGGTGGCGGTGCTTCGGTTTTTCGTGAGTGGGTGGATTCTTTTCCAATGGAAATTGATGTTTGTCCCATCCAATATCCTGGAAGAGAAAAAAGAATGACGGAAGCACCGTTTACATTAATGGAACCATTGATTGACGCGTTGGTCAGCGGCTTGCAGTCTGAATTCAATATTCCGTTTGCTTTTTTTGGACATAGTTTAGGGGCTTTGATTAGTTTTGAATTGGTTCGGCGACTTCTAAAAAGAGGGGTTAGCCCTATTCATTTGTTTATTTCTGGTTATCGTGCGCCTGTAATTGCGAGAAGAAAGCCTCCCATGCATTTGTTGCCGGATGCTGAATTTGTGGAGCGGTTACGCGACTATAACGGTACTCCGGAGGCCGTGTTAGCAAACAGTGAACTTATGAGAGTACTACTGCCAACGCTTAGAGCAGATTTTGCGCTTCATGAAACCTATGTATATTCACCCGCTGTTCCGCTGAGCTGTCCAATTTCAGCTTACGGCGGAATGGAAGACCCTGAAGTGAAGTATAAAGATTTGATTTTATGGGAGGCGCAGACGATAGGCAATTTCAAAGTACATATGTTTCCGGGAAATCATTTTTATATTCATAACAACCGCAAAGAGTTAGCTAGTTCGATTATTAAAGATTTAACGGTTGATTATAGAAAATATAGTAATGCGTGTGAAAGTATATACACGGGTACGTGGAACTGATTAGACAGTCTATGCAATGTAAATATTTTTATTAGTTTAGCCTATATGTTATGAGGTGAGTTTAATTTGTTTAAAGGAAAGAGAATTCCGGTATTAGTGCAGATAACCGGCATGTATGGTGTAATTATCGTATTATTTGTTTTAACGACGGTACTATCCTTTTCCAATTCGACGATGATCGCAGATGAGGTTAAAAATGTTTCATCACATACTGTTCCCCGATTGATTTTGACTAAAGAGACGCATAATTCATTTGTTAATGCCTTGTTGAATATGCGGGGGTTTTTATTGTTTGGTGATAATACGGCGTATGAAGCTAATTACCGCAATGATATCGCACAAGCAATAAAGGAAGCAGAGAGCTACCGGCAGACTTCAGTAGAGAAGGATACCTTGGAGCAAAGTCAAAAATTGTTGCAAGAGCTAGAAGAGTACCAGGTGCTTGGGGACAAAATAATTAATGCGAAGAAGACCAATGCTTCAAATTTTAATGAGCTTACTACGCAGGGAAGAAGTTTGGTGGATGCGATTAATGCTGATTTTTCTAAATTATCGGCAATGCAAACGGCCTATTTTAATACTAAGACAACGTCGATGGTCAGCCATTTAAATGATGCGAAGATAAAAGTAGCGGTAACTTCAATAGTTATTTCTATTTTGAGTATGATAATAGCCTTTTTATATACTAAGCGGTTATTAAAACGTATTGCCGTTTTGAATGATGTTATAGAGCGAATCGGAGAACTGGATTTGACGCCTAGCCACTATAAGGTATCTATCAATGATGAATTTGGCGATATGTTACTACGTCTTGAGGAAACAAAAACCCATGTTTGTAATACTGTTGAACATGTGCAAGAATCGGCTTCCATATTAGCGGCTTCTTGCGAAGAATTGACGGCTACTACTGATGAATTCTCCCGGTCTACTGAAACTGTTTCAAAAAATGTAATTGATATTGCCGCAAGCTTGAGTGATTCTGCTGCAAATATTGTAAACGTTTCGACGACGATCGGGGAAGTTTCAGCAAGTGCGGAGGAATTAAGCGCGGGGACGGTACAAATTGACAAGAGTACACGGGAAGCGATGACAGAATCGGAAAGAGGAATGGAATTACTGGAAGACGTGGTAACCCAGAATGAAACTATTTCCAGTTCAATGGCCCAAATAGAAAGTGCGGCAGTTGCTTTGAATAAATCATCCGAGCAGATTAAGAAGATTGTTGAGGTAATTTCAAGTATTGCCGGACAGACGAATTTACTTGCTTTAAATGCTGCCATTGAGGCCGCGCGTGCCGGTGAAGCGGGAAAAGGTTTTGCCGTGGTTGCCGAAGAGGTTAGAAAACTTGCCGAACAATCCGAGAGTTCAACGCGGGAGATATCCTCGATCATTGGGACTATTAGTGACGAAATAAGTAGTATGACCGTTATATCAAATGTTGCGTTGATTGAAACAGAAAAGGGCAGGGAGCTTGCCGTTAATACTAAAAAAGGTTTTGAAAAGATTATTACTCAAATGGAAAATGTCAGTAAACGAATTAAAGAAATGGCGCAAGCTTCGGAAGAAATTGCTATGGGCACACAGGCTGCAGTTGAAAGTATTCAAACAGTAAGCGAAATTGCTTCGTTTAATTCAGGAAAAACTCAGACTGTGGCGGCTGCTACAGAGGAGCAAACGGCCAGTATGGGCGAAACGGCTAAGAATATCAGCGATTTGGCGAAGTTAGCCGTTAATATGAATGAAAACGTAAGTCATTTTAAAGTTTCGGCTTAACAGGGTTACGATGGTTCAACTACATACAAGAGCGTGCTGAGGTTAACGTCGTATGACGTTTTCTTTTTTTATTGTTTTTTATGAATATATTAGGCTGCGCCAGCAGCTTTAAGCGGGAGGTAGGTTTATGAAGACAATAGTTGCTGATCCTTTGGGAAAAATCTCATCATTGGTGGAACTTCTCCAGTATCGGGCGCTTCAACATCCGGAAAGGAGAGTCTATACATTCTTAGCGAACGGCGAAACGGAAGGCGGGCATTTAACTTATAAGGAACTGGATGTAAGAGCTAGAGCTGTTGGGGCTTTTTTGCAGGGACTCAATTTAGCGGGGGAGCGTGCTTTACTGATTTATCCTGCCGGTTTAGATTATATTATTGCTTTTATGGGATGCCTGTATGCCGGCGTTATTGCGGTACCAGCTTATCCGCCGAGGCTTAACCGTAATTTACTGAGGCTCCAGAATATTGTCAATGATTCCAATGCTAAGGCTGTTTTGACCACTTCAACTATTATTGCCAAGTTCGAGCATCTGATTGAGCAAACCCCGGGATTATCGGAAGTTGAGTGGTTAATGACAGACGAGATTAATACAGCCATGGCAAGCCGCTGGAACCAACCGGAAATAACGAAAAGTACCTTGGCTTTTCTTCAGTATACTTCCGGTTCGGTTGGAACTCCCAAGGGCGTTATGGTAAGCCACGGTAATGTTCTTAATAACGAAAAGTTTATGAAGACAGCCTTTGAACTTGATGAGGAGAGTACAATTGTTGGTTGGTTGCCAATTTATCATGATATGGGGTTGATGGGGAATGTGTTTCAAGCTCTTTATCTGGGAAGTACGTATGTGTTTATGTCACCGGTGGATTTTTTACAAAAGCCGTACCGGTGGCTGAAAGCAATCTCCGACTATAGGGGGGTATTTGGCGGCGGCCCTAATTTTGCCTATGAGTTGTGTGTTAATAAGATTACCGAAGAGCAAAAGGCTACCCTGAATTTAACCTCCTGGAAAAAGGCTTTTAACGGAGCTGAGCCGGTTCGTTATGAAACCATTGAGCGTTTTGCGTCGGCTTTTGCGTCGGCTGGATTTTGTCAGGAAGCGGCGTACCCTTGTTATGGGATGGCTGAAACTACTTTAATGATTTCCGGAGGCACTGCCAGTGAACCGCCTGTGTTTGGAAAGTTTAGCGCAGCGGAACTGGAGAAAAATGTTGTTTCTGCCAGTACCAGCGGCAAGGAAAGTATATTAGTAAGTTGTGGACATACCTGGCTGGATCATAAACTGATTATCGTTAATCCCGATGAATTAGTCCAGTGTCCGGATGATAAAGTAGGGGAAATTTGGGTTTCCGGGCCCAGTGTTGCTCAAGGGTATTGGAATAAGCCGGAGATTACAGAGAATACTTTCCGGGCTCACCTTAGTGACAGTGGTGAAGGACCTTTTTTGAGGACGGGCGATCTCGGCTTTATGCATGACGGTGAGCTTTTTGTTACTGGCCGTCTTAAGGATTTAATAATTATACGGGGGGCGAATCATTATCCCCAGGATATAGAGTTGACGGTAGAAGAGTGTCATAAGGCAATCCGGCCTGGTTGCTCTGCGGCATTTTCTTTGAATGTGGATGGCGAAGAATGTTTGGGGATTGTTGCAGAAATTGAACGGAAATACCGGCCACGCGGGGACAGAAATCAAGCAGGGCATAAAAACGGTCAAAATAATGTCTTGGAAGAAATCTATGCTGCAATTAGGCAGGCGGTGTTTCTTAATCACGAGCTTCAGGTAGAGAAAATATTGCTGCTTAGACCAGGCAGTATTCCTAAAACTTCATTAATGGACGGGACGTTGAGTGCGGAAGGAGGGCTGACGAATGGGTAAGGAACATCGAGGCGTAGAAGGGAGAAATAGGAAAGCTATAGACAACGGGAAGGAAAAATCAAGTCCGGAAATTGCAAGATGGCTATGTTCCCGGCTGGCTGAAAAGCTAAAGGTGGAACCTGATAAAATTGATATACGAGAACCTTTATATAATTATGGGCTGGATTCCGCCGAAGCGGTTACTATTACCGGAGAAATGGGGGAATGGTTAGGCCGGGAGATATCTCCAACCCTGGTGTGGGATTATCCTACGATTGAAGGTATTACCCGCTTTCTTGCTGATGGGGGAGAGGCCGCTGTTAAAAATCCGGCAAGCCCGAGTTGTGTTGGAGAGCCGATTGCTATTATCGGCATTGGCTGCCGCTTTCCCGGCGCGAAGGGGACTGAAGCTTTCTGGGATCTACTGAAAGAGGGCATTGATGCCATTACGGAAGCACCGCAGCAAACGCGCGTCCGGCCAGAAACAAAAGGATGGGGCGGGTATATTGGTGATATTGATGGATTTGATGCCCAATTCTTCGGTATTTCACCGAGGGAAGCCACCCAAATGGACCCGCAGCAACGGCTATTGCTGGAAGTAGCATGGGAGGCTCTGGAGGATGCCGGACAGGTGCCTGAACGCTTAGGCGGTCAGCCGGTAGGGGTATTTGTCGGCATTTCCGGTTACGATTATGGCGCAATGGTAAGAAATTATTCAAAAACGGATATTTATGGGGCTACCGGTAATGCGTTGAGTATTGCCGCTAATCGCATTTCTTATTTATTTAATTTTCAGGGGCCAAGTTTAGCTATTGATACGGCGTGTTCTTCGTCTTTGGTGGCGGTGCATCTGGCTTGTCAAAGTTTGCGAAACGGGGAGGCGGAGCTTGCTTTGGCGGGTGGCGTCAATCTTTTGCTGTCACCGGATATTACAGTGGCGTTTGATCAAGCGGGTATGTTGTCGCCTGACGGCAGGTGCAAGACCTTTGCCGCTGAGGCAAATGGCTATGTCCGGGGCGAAGGGGCGGGAGTCGTGGTGCTCAAGCCTTTAGCCAAGGCTATTCAGGATGGGGATTCGATTTATGCGTTAATTCCCGGTAGTGCGGTTAATCAGGATGGGCGCAGCAACGGGTTAACCGCGCCTAATGGACCGGCTCAGGAGGCGGTGCTTCGGGAAGCGTACCGGCGAGCCGGGGTTTCTCCCGGCAAGATTCAGTATATTGAAGCTCATGGTACTGGCACGGCGCTGGGCGATCCTATTGAGGCCAAGGCGATAGGAAATGTGCTGGCTGAAGATCGGGCGTCGGAGAACCGTTGTTTAATTGGTTCAGTTAAGACGAATATTGGACATCTGGAGGCGGCTGCGGGGATAGCCGGTGTGATTAAGGTTGCTTTAGCCTTGAAGCATCGGCAGATTCCAGCTAGTCTCCATTTTGACAAGCCAAACCCATATATTCCGTTCGTAAAGCTGCCTTTGTCGGTGCAAACGGAATTTGGACCCTGGCCGGATATGGCTTCTACGCTGTTGGCGGGGGTGAGCTCATTTGGGTTTGGAGGAACGAATGCCCATATAGTATTAGAGAGTTTTCAGGGTAGTAAGCTGAAAAAACGCAATATGACCGATTGTTTCCCGCGCGCAGAGCATCTTTTAGCTATTTCGGCATCGGATCAGAATGCGTTACGGTCCTTGGCGCAGTCGTATCGTGATTATATGAGCGGGGAAGGCAGCAGTATGTTGTTAAAGGATATATGCTATACTGCCGGAAGTCGTCGCAAACATCATAATTACCGTTTGGCGATGGTTGGCCATTCCGGGCAAGAGATGGTTGAATGCATAGATAGTTACCTGAGTGGAGAGGAACTGGCTGGTTATCAAGTCGGACAGAAGATTCACGGAAATTCTTCCAAACTGGTGTTTGTTTTTTCAGGGCAGGGGTCTCAATGGTGGGCAATGGGACGAGAACTGTTCCAAGAGGAACAGGTATTTAGGGAAGTAATTGAAGAATGCGATACATTATTTCGCCGCCATGCGGACTGGTCGTTGATTACCGAGTTAACAGCGAAAAATTCAGAGAGTCGCTTGGATCAAACGGAATTTGTCCAGCCGGCTCTCTTTGCGATACAAGTGGCTCTGGCTAAGTTATGGATGCTATGGGGAATTCAACCGGTAGCCGTTGTCGGTCATAGTATGGGGGAAGTTGCAGCGGCGTATGTTGCCGGAGCTTTGAGTCTTTCCGACGCAGTGCGGGTTATTTTTCATCGCAGCAGACTTATGCAAAGAACGACCGGTCAAGGGAAAACAGTAGCGGTTGAGCTTGGCTGGGATGAAGCAAAACTACTGTTTGACGGGTATGAAGATAAAATATCTATTGCATGTTATAACGGTCCAACATCGCTGGTTTTATCCGGGGAACCTGCTATCGTTGAAGAGATTATGGCAAGATTGGAACAAATGAACGTATTTTGTAAAGCCTTGCCTGTAGATTACGCTTTTCATAGTTATCAAATGGAACCATTAATGGATGAATTGGCAGCGTCTCTTCAGGGAGTACAGCCTCAATTCGCCGAACTTCCTATTTATTCAACGGTTTCAGGAAAGGTAATTAGTGGGCAGCAGCTTAACGCCGATTACTGGGTGAAAAATCTCCGGCAGTCTGTACTTTTTGCTACAGCGGTGGAGCATTTGGTGGAAGATGAGTACAATGTGTTTTTAGAGATAAGTCCACATCCTGTACTTGCAGGTGCAATTAGGCAAAGCCTGGGGAAGTTGGAAAAAGAGGGAGTCGTGCTACCCAGCTTGCGCAGGCAGGAAGCTGAGCGGTCTAAGTCTTTGGGATGTCTTTATACAAGTGGATATTCAGTGAACTGGGATAATTTCTATCCTGAAGGCGGCAAGTGTGTGGCTTTGCCGAAATATCCTTGGCAACGGGAAGCATACTGGTTTGAAGTGAGTGAGCATAAACCGGATTTAATGGTTTATGGTTCTACTGTTTCTGATACATTTGATCATTGGTTATATAAGATGGAGTGGCAGCTTAAAGAGTCAAAAAAAGAGGAGCAGATAGCTTCGATGTCTGGAAAGCCAAGGAGAAAAGACAGTTGTGGTTTATCCGGGGGAAGCCTTCGAGTGTTTAGCAGAAGGCGTGTTCAGTATAAGTCCGGATCGGGAGAATCTTGACAGACTTTTACATACTGTTTTTGATTCTGAAGGGGATGGCTGCCGGGGGATATTGCATACATGGAGTATTGGCTCAGGGGATAATGAGAAGATAACTCAAGCCGACTTGGAAAAAACTCAAGTCATGGGCTGTCGACATGTTCTTGAATTAATCCAGGTTATCAGTAATTTGAAAAAAGATGCGATTCGAAACGGACTGCGGTTATGGCTTGTTACCAGAGGAAGTCAGCCTGTTCTTATGGATGGTGAAGCTGTCGATTTTACCCAGGCGCCTTTATGGGGTCTGGGGCGGACAATTGCTCTTGAAGAACAGGTGATGTGGGGCGGTTTGGTGGATTTGGACCCCCATATGTTAGATGAAAGTTCCGCCAAGATGTTGGTGGAAGATCTAATTGATTCGGGTGGAGAAGATCAGGTTGCCTATCGTCAGGGATTGCGTTTTACAGCCAGATTGAAACGGCATAGCCGGCTTGGAGAAAGAGATCATTTTTGTGGTTGGCAGGCAAACGGCACATATTTAATAACCGGTGGGCTTGGCGATTTAGGTTTAGCGGTTGCCCGATGGATGGTAAAGCAAGGGGCCAGAAGACTGATTTTAATGGGAAGAACCAAGCTGCCTCCGCGTAGTGTCTGGGAGAAAGTTTGTGAGAACAAAGATGGTTTGGCTGGTAAAATTGAAACTATTAAAGAATTGGAAGCAATGGGAGCCAATATTCATGTAGCCTCAGTGGATGTGACGGATGCAGAGCAATTGGAAAGTTTCCTTACCAATTTCCGTCAAGAAAGTTGGCCGCCGATTAGAGGGGTGGTTCATGCCGCAGGAACTGTGGATGATCAATTATTAGCGACATGCGATCCGGACGCCTTCTACGAAGTTTTAAGACCAAAAGTGGAGGGGGCCTGGCTGCTTCATCATCTACTGAAGGATGTACCTTTGGATTTCTTTGTTTTATTTTCGTCAAATTCGGTGCTGCTTAGTTCACCACGTTTGGGAAGTTATGCGGCGGCAAACGCCTTTTTAGACGCTTTGGCGCACTATCGGCGTGGTATTGGCTTGCCAGCGTTAAGCATTAACTGGGGGCCATGGGCTGAAATCGGAATGGCGGCGCGGTTTGATATATTGTCTTCGACTACCGGCATGGGTATTAAATCAATACCACCGGAAGATGGACTAGAGATACTGGATAATTTGCTTGGTAAGGATATAACGCAGATTGCGGTTATGGAAATGGATTGGGCACGCTGGAAGATGGTTTGTCAGCAGACAGGGGAAACCGGGCTGCTGGCGGATTTATTGCAAGCGGAAGGCCGTATGAGCGAAGCTGTGGGCAGCAGCGGAGGTCAAGACGCTTCTATTCGCAAGGAACTTATGTCTGCTGACCAGAGTGAGCGCTATAAGCTTCTGGAGAGATACCTTTCTGATCAGGCTGCAAAGGTGTTGCGGCTAGCTAAATCCAAACTGGATGTTGACGTATCGTTAACCAGTTTAGGGCTTGATTCCATTATGGCCGTCGAGCTAAAAAACAGAATTGAAAAAGCACTGGATGTAATTGTTCCGATGGTAAATTTCTTACAAGGACCCAGTATTACGGATCTGGCTGCTCAAATCCAAGAGTTACTGACGTTAGAGGCTGAGATTGCGCTTATTCCTGTAGCTCTTGAGCAGGAAGTTTATCCGGTGTCATCGGCGCAAAAGCGAATGTTTATTCTAAATCAGTTCGAGGTAAACGAAACTGCCTACAATAATACCGTGGCATTTATGGTAGAAGGCGCTCTGGATGTACAGCGATTTGATGCTGCTCTTAAGTCGCTCATCCGGCGGCATGAAACCTTGCGGACTTCCTTTGAGATTATTGACGGTGAAACGGTACAAAGGATTCATGGGTCGATTGAGTTTTCCATTGACTTTATTCATGGAACTGAAGAAGACATACCGGAGATTATTCAATCCTTTGTGCGTCCTTTTGATCTAAGCAAAGCGCCGCTTTTTAGAGTAGGGCTGGTTGAATTGACCGAAAGCCAAAATATGGTGGTGTTTGACATGCACCATATTATATCAGATGGCGTGACGGCAGCTATTTTTATAAAAGAGTTGGCAAGTTTATACGAAGGCCAGGAATTACCAGCGCTCAGAATACAATACAAGGATTTCGCCGTTTGGCAAAATAGTTTGTTCCTGACGGAGGCTTTAAAGAGGCAGGAAGAATATTGGCTGCAAAATTTTGGGGGAGAATTGCCGGTTTTAAATTTGCCGAATGATTATCCAAGGCCGCCTGTTAGAAGTTTTGAGGGAGCGGTGCAACAGTTTTCCCTGGATGAAAAATTGACGGGAGAACTAAACAAATTTGCCAGGGAAACGGGCACGACTTTGTATATGGTGCTGTTGGCGGCGTATAATGTTGTACTGGCCAAGTATACCGGACAGGAAGACATTGTCGTTGGCTCGCCGATTGCGGGACGCCAGTACGCTGATTTGCATAATATTATAGGTGTATTTATTAATACACTGGCCATGCGAAACTATCCGGAAAAAGATAAGAGCTTTTTGGAGTTTCTGCAAGGAGTCAAAGAAAATGCTCTTTCGGCTTATGAGCATCAGGATTATCAATTTGAAGAACTGGTGGATAAACTGGATATACCGAGAGATCTCAGCCGCAATCCGCTGTTTGATACCATGTTCGCCTTACAAAGCGTGGATATGGCGGAACTGACAATGGGTAGTTTGAAATTTTCACGCTATGATTTTTTCAATAAGATTGCAAAGTTTGATCTGACTGTAGAAGCGATAGAAAGAAACAACCGACTGGATTTCACGCTGGAGTATGATACTCAACTGTTTATGCAAGAAACGGTGGAAAGACTGAAAGGACATCTTGAAACCGTTCTGAGGATGGTTGTAGAACAACCGAAAATTAAGCTGGCAGATATAGAGCTCATATCTGAAACAGAGAAAAAGCAAATGCTTGTTGATTTTAATAATACGAAAACAGAGTATCCGAAGGATAAGACTATTCAGGAATTATTTGAAGAACAGGTTGCAAAAAATCCGGATCATATTGCAGTAGTATTTAAAGAACAGCAGCTTACCTATCAAGAACTAAATGACAAAAGCAACAAACTTGCGTTGGCGCTAAGAAACAAGGGTGTAAAGGCCGGTAGGATTGTAGGTATGCTAGTAGAACGTTCGCCGGAAATGATCATCGGAATTATGGGGATATTGAAGGCCGGTGGAGCGTATTTGCCAATGGATCCGGAGTATCCGGAGAATAGAATCGGCTACATGCTGGAAGACAGCGGGACTGACATTTTGCTGACGCAACGGCATCTGATGCAAGGAATCGCTTATTCCGGAGAAATTATTGCCATAGACGCTCCGGAATTATACCAGGGCGAGGTTGTCAATCCAATACAAGAAAATACCGCGCAGGATTTAGCCTATATAATCTATACCTCAGGATCGACAGGTAAACCGAAAGGCAATCTGACGATGCATCACAATGTTGTCCGTGTGGTAAAGGATACTAATTATATTGAAATCACCGACCGCGATGTATTACTGCAATTGTCAAACTACGCCTTTGACGGGTCGGTATTTGATATCTATGGTGCACTTCTAAACGGAGCTAAACTTGTGCTGGTAGATAAGGAAACTGTGTTGGATATGGGCTGTTTAGCCAAGGTAATCGAACAAGAAAAAGTAACCGTTTTCTTTATTACTACCGCTCTGTTCAATACGTTAGTGGATGTAAATATCGAATGCCTAAAAAATACAAGAAAAGTGCTGTTCGGGGGAGAAGCAAGTTCGATAAGGCATGTAAACAAGGCTTTCAATTATCTGGGGAACGGCAGAATACTGAATGTTTATGGCCCGACGGAAACGACTGTTTTTGCGACCTATTATGAGGTAAAGCATAGTGTTCCCGGCAATGGTAGTTTACCAATTGGAGTTCCGATAGCGAATACTGCGGTTTATATATTGGACCAGGGCGGAAACTTACAGCCTGTCGGTGCGCCGGGAGAACTGTGCATAGCCGGAGACGGCTTAGCCAGGGGGTATCTAAACAGACCGGAACTGACAGCCGAGAAGTTTGTCGCCAATCCCTTCGCACCGGGAGAAAGAATGTACAGGACGGGCGATCTTGCCAAATGGCTGCCGGACGGAAATATTGAGTTCTTAGGCCGGATGGATCACCAGGTAAAAATCAGGGGGTTCCGAATTGAACTGGGTGAGATCGAAGCCGAGCTCCTGAAGTATCCGGCTATAAAAGAAGCATGCGTGGTTGCAAAGGATGACCTAGCCGGACAGAAGTATCTCTGTGCGTATATAGCAGCCGAAGAAGCGCTTGATTTTACACAGCTTAGAGAGCATTTAAGAAAGCCGCTGCCAGATTATATGGTACCGGCAAGTTTTGTTCAGCTTGGAAAGCTGCCGCTTACGCCGAATGGGAAGATTGACCGGAAGGCGCTGCCAGAGCCGGAGGGAAGAGCGAGCCTAGCCGCGGAATATGTAGCGCCAAGTAATGAAACGGAAGAAAAGCTGGTGCGGATTTGGCAGGAGGTTTTAGGCGTTGAGAGGATTGGAATCGAAGACAACTTCTTTGAACTCGGAGGCCAATCGTTAAAGGCGATAACTCTTGCCGCTAAAATCCATAAAACCTTTGGGGTTGAAGTATCGCTGCAGGAAGTATTTAAGGCGCAAACCGTTAAAGCA
>JAGGAE010000052.1 GCA_017889725.1 Bacillota bacterium
AGGTCTATTCCCCGGACGGCTTGCTGCAATATTTGTCCAAGCTGGCTCAGGAGTTCGTCTCCGGTTAGGTGTCCGTACGTGTCGTTAAAGGTTTTAAATTTATCTAAATCGATCATAAGCAGGCTTAGTGGGCGCTTGAGAGCAACTGCCCGCCGCAGTTCGGTAGTAAGAACCATGTTGAAATTTCGGCGGTTAGCGAGGCCTGTTAGACTGTCAGAGAGAGCCATGGCCTTTACCTGATTATCTAAGTGAGCTTTCTCCAGTCCCAGGGCAATCTGCTGTCCCATGAGAGCAGCAAAGGAATGTCGTTCAAGTTGCTCGGCATTGGAAAAACGATGCCAGGCGAGAATAATACAACCGATAAGTCTGTGGTCAACGGGAAGCGGTATTATCATGATTGGAAGGCAGGCTTGTTCCGGGTATATTTCTTTGAGCGGCGGTAGAATTTCGATAGAAGCCACAGAGGGAGATAATTTTTTCAACGCTTTAGCGAAGTCAGGGTATGTGTCCTGGTGAAAATCAGCTAATTTCGAGGTAAGTTCTACGGATGTGATATGCGTAAAAAGATCGCTTGTTTCGTTTACGGAAAAACCTGCTCCAACATCTGCTCGTAATGCCTTCACTGCAAGAAGGGTACTTTTTTCTAAAATTTTGTTAGTATCTGTGGTGGCCGCAGAAAACTGAGCAATTTGGTAGAGAATTTTTTCTTCGGCCAAACGGATTTTCGTTTGTTCAAAGAGTTTAGCACTGGTTATTGCGCCGCTGGCATGATGGGAAAGTGCTTTTAACAGCAAAGCGTCCTGGTTTGTAAAGGCGCTCTTTTCACTTGAGTAGGCCTCAATAATTCCAATAACTTGATGGTCGTTAATAAGTGGTGCGCAAATAATTGAGCGGATACTGGAGAATATTAATATGGGGCGGAAAAGACCTGGATGTAAATTGACATCGTCGATGATATGGACAGATTTATCGTCGCAGGCCTGACCGGCAACGCTGTTTTTTAACGGAATCTGATCTGGTGGAGCATTGATACCGTAAGACTGGGCTACACGGAGAACGGAACGGTCTTTGGTAAAAAGCGCAATTATACTTTGGTGAGCGTTCATGGTATCAGCGATCATGTCGGCAATAGCTGCCAGAGTTTCATTTACATTGAGCTGGGAAGATATAATGGTACCTATTTTTGCTAAGGTATCTTCAAATAAATCCCGTTGCTGTTCGGAATTTTGATATAGTTGTGCGTAATTTTGAGCCGATTGCGTGGCCTCGATATTTTGACGGCTGAGTTCTTCGTAAGGTTGCCGGATAACCAGTCTATAAAGATATTGGAGGAGGAAAAAATCGGCTGCTAATTTGAAAATATGTCCGGCGATATTTATACTAAAAGGATTTGGCGGTTGAAAAGAAAAACAGGCGTCGGCTACGAAGGTGAAACATAAGGCAACTGGCAGGTGTTTACTTGTATTAAGGCTGCATTTAGGAAGCAGAATATATAATGCTAGAGAATCAGCAAGGCAAGCAGCAATTTGGCTATACAATACGACAGGCTGATTATAATGGTTTATGGTTAAATTTGGCAAAAGAGTATAGTTCAAAAGAATATTAAGGATAAGTCCCCCAATGCCAATCAGTGTAAAAAAGAACAGGGTTCGATTTGATAAGATAGAGCCGGTTGTGTTACTTTCTTTTTCCGATAGGGTTACGGAAAACAGTAGACCAAAAGACCACAGTAGGCGATAAAATACCCAACTGGTAACCCATACATGTTCTCCTTGCGATGAGTCGAGTATACTTGCATAAAACAGCATGTGAACCAGATCGAGCGCAGTAGCCCCAAATACAACGAGTGCAATAGCGGTGACGCGTGGGCTAATTTGCAATATGGTTCCATACCGAACGATAAATAAGGTAATGACCCCGAGTGCTATACTGCCCACTTCAAAGAAACTGTGAAGGAAAACAAGATTCAGTTCCGCGAGGTTGACGGAAGTTAAATTTGTGAAAATAGCGTAGGAAAACAGGGTGGACAGAAATAGTAGCAGTACTCGCTGGGGGTGTAAGCTATTTATTATTATTTTTCCCATACTATCACCTCCCGATGAAAGTAAAGTAGTTCTGTAATGTATCTTATGCGAAACATTTATTCTTGACCCTGAAGGTAGTGAATGGAATGGAAAGAGTTTGTCCGATATGCAATGGTATAGAGCATCCGGCAGTACGCTGCCTGCGGTGCGGTTTGGTACTAGCAGACGGAGGGGCGCTGGAAAATTATTATGGGCCTTACAGCCCTTATGTAGATTGCGATACATTTCCGGAAGGCTGTGATAAGAGCAGTTGTGTGCATTTGTTTTATTGTCCGGAGTGTCATTGGGACACGCGGCTGGCTTGGGACTTGATTCTCATTTAACAATGTTTTTCAGTAATCACTTAATATAAATAAAAAGGTGGGGTATTTATGGCAGCGAATCCGATAGTAAAATGTACAGTAGACCGTTGTACGCATTGGATGACGGGCAATCAATGCATGGCAGGTAAAATCAGTGTATATAACGATGAACACGCTGGTGAATCGAATACAAAAAGCGATACGCAGTGCAAGTCGTTTTATGCTGGTAATGGTCTAGGGGACTATGTAGGTGCGCTTCATAATGCAAACATTAGTGGAACCATAAAAGCGGCATTTACCGACGGAACACAAATCACACCATCCGTCGAATGTTATGTGACGGGTTGCAAGCATTGGGAGCAAGGAAACTATTGTCATGCGTCCAGTATTGAAGTCAATGGAGACAATGCCTCTAAAACCATAGATACGGATTGCCAAACCTTCGAGATAAAATAAAGGCCCTTTCAAAAAAAAAAGTAAGTAATTTACCGACATTCGGTGAGTTACTTACTTTTTACATTTTATACCAATATATCTGAAATGTATTGTTTTAAACAGAAACAGGCAGGGATTTTTTCATCCGCCAAGAATAGTAAAGGATAATGTATTTGGTTAATCGGGGGGAAATATTGTGGAAATAAGCCGGATGAAGGTAAATCAGATTTCTACACTGCTAGCGTCCGGCAATGTTTCGGCTGAAATACTAGCAAGTTTAAGATTAGACCCACGGATTGCGGTAACTCGGTTGATAGAGAAGTATTTTCGGCAACAGGTGGTAGTAGAGAAAGAAAAAGCCCGCCTTGAACAACTGTATGAGTATGAGAAGAGTTATTATCAGCAAGGGTACCATAAAGTAGCGGGAATAGACGAAGCTGGGCGCGGTCCTTTAGCCGGGCCGGTTGTTGTTGCGGCAGTTATTTTACCGGTTAATTACTTTTTCCCCGGCTTAAATGACTCCAAAAAACTTACCGCAAAGCAGAGGGAGAATTTATTTCACGAAATTACTGAGAACGCGTTAGCTATAAGTTGTGTCGAAGTTTCCGTTGAGACAATCGACACGATCAACATATACCAGGCTACTATTTCCGGTATGTATCAAAGTCTGAAGGAGCTTGCCCTAGCCCCGGAAGCGGTATTAATCGACGCTGTACCGCTTAAGGAATTAACTATACCTAATGAATCATTAATTAAAGGGGATCAGCGTAGCGCTTCTATTGCTGCAGCCTCTATTATTGCTAAAGTTACTAGAGACAGACGTATGGATGAACTAGAGGGGGTCTATCCTCACTACGGTTTTTCTCAGCACAAAGGGTATGGGACAAAAGAACATCTGGCGGCTATAGAAAAATACGGCCCATGTCCGGCACATCGGAAAACCTTTTCCCCAATCAACAGATGGGGGGGCTTACTTTGAGTATTAATGTGATAGGCGGGGAAATACCGTTAAATGTATTGCCGAAAGAGGCAATGGCTTCTGCGACTGGCACTGTAGCCGAACTAGGTCAAAATATCCAGATGCAACCTTTCGGTTCAGAGGTGCAACTGTTTTTGGATTCTCAGGTAAGAGCACTCTTAGAACAACTCACTCAGATTTTAATTGAACAAAATATCGGAATGGAACAACTACCGCCTCAAGTGGCGGAACAGGCTAAAGACGCTTTGCATCAGCCATTTCAAGCGGACGCATTTGCCAATGGTCTTTCGACGCTGGTGAGGGGACAAAAGGCGGCTGCCGACGTGCTAGTTTCTATGGCTGGAAACTTAGAAGCCGCGGTACTTTTTAAACAGGAATTTCCGTCTGGAATACCAACCGATGTCAAAAAGGTTTTACAGTCTTTTAAGCAGCAAATGTCTGATATGGATCCCCTTATTACCGAGAAATATATTACAGATGTTGCGGGGCAACTTACTAGCGCGAAAAAAACGCAGACGGAAGCACCGTTTCTGCTGCGCCAGGCGGCAGACCAGCTGCAGAAAACATATGCGGCGGATGTAAGCCAGGGGCGGCAAAATATACCGGCAAGCATACCCCAAGTAGCAGAAGAGTTGATCAACGAATTTGGCAAGCAGTTGATGCGCTCGGGGCCATCGCCGGAAAAAGAAGAATTAATGGCGGGCCTAAAAGAAATTGTTATATTGATGAATGAGACGGTTGAAATTGACGGAGGCCAGAAAGCTGCCCCAGAGTTTAACAAAGAAATCGCTCAAAACATACGTCAGGAACATACAGAGGAAGAGGCAAAGCTTATTTCTGCTGGCGATAATGGTAAATTACAACCAAAACCACCGGTCAAAGCCGATGCGGATGTAATAGTTCAATCCGTTCTTATTCCGAAGGAAGAAGAACCGGCTTTTTCCGGTAATAATAAATTGTTAAACCAACCTATCACGATGGAAGACGTCGAACAAGCGCTAGATACAATAGTTAAACAGTTTGATATGCAGTTAATAGCGAAAAATCCCATGGCGGAAAAGGCAGTTGCTGCGGCTAAACTGAGGCAAATGGCTGGGCTTTTAACCCAGGATTTGCCTCAAGGACCTGTAGTGGAAAAAACGTTGGAGTTTGTTAAAGTTTTTCTTCCTAAGCCTATTCACCAGGCAATACGCACTCACATGCCTGAAATAGAAAAAATATGGGTAACGGAAAAATTGGAAACTATTCAGGCGTGGGCTAATTTATCGTCCGAGCAACTGAAAGAGTCAGGGCAGCAATTACGGCAGCTTGCTGCCGGTATCAGTAAGTTTTCGGAGAGACCTGCGCAAATGGAAGGGCAACAAAATGGAATGACCCTTCTAATTCCTTTTTTCTTTTCTCCTGATAGTAAGCCATACCCTACTTATATTCACATTTATAAAGACCGTCAGCAGCAGAATGCTTATGAAGATGGTGGTTCGCCGGAGGTTTGGCTGAGAATGTGTATGGCTACGGAAAATCTGGGTATTGTGGATTTAATGTTTCATCTTTATGGGCAAAACCAGCTTTCTATTAAAGTTAAATTCAGTGATGCTGCACCGGCTGAAAAATTTAAAGAAACTGTTCCGGATATTCGGGAACGTTTAGAGACTTCGAATTTTGTACTTTCGGATATCAGTGTGGTTTCATTAGCGTTAGGAGAGTAATTCCGTAGTATTTGGTAAGGCGGTATATATGAAGGAAGAAGCCGAAAAAATATCTCAGGCAGTTGCTCTTCGTTATGAGCGAGAACAAAATAATGTTCCGCGTGTTGTAGCGAAAGGCAAAGGTCTTGTTGCAGATAATATTTTGCAAGCGGCCAAACAGCATAGAGTTCCGGTTTATCAAAATAAAACGTTGACCAATATGCTGATGGCACTAGAACTGGACCGTGAGATTCCCATCGAACTATATCAAGCCGTAGCTGAAATTTTAGCCTATATATACCGGCTGGATAAGCGTAGATGATAACGGATTTCAAGGGAGGATAAAATGCGCCGTATTCTTTTAGATAATGTAGCGGCTGGAATGAAGATAGCAAAGCCTTTGTTTGCAGCAGACGGAAAAATTTTGCTAAATGCCGGGCTGGAGCTTAAAGACAGCTATGTAAAGCGTCTCAAAGAGATGGATGTTTCTTTTATTTACATTGAAGATGACTTAACTGCCGACATTGAAGTGGCTGACGTGGTCAGTGACAAGATCCGTATGGAAGCGGTAAGTACAGCTAAAAGTATTATGGATAATGTTAAAGTGGGGAAACGGGTTGATGCAAGTCAGGCCAAAAAGACGGCAAACTCATTGGTAGATGAGCTTTGCAGCAATCAAGGAGTACTCGTTAACTTTATTGATATGCGCACCAAGAGTGATTATTTGTTTAGTCACTCTGTTAATGTGTGTATTTTGTCCATTATGACGGGAATCAGTAGGGGCTATGATGAGTTACGGCTACGTGATCTAGGGGTAGGAGCACTCCTCCATGACATCGGTAAAATTTCGTTAGATCCTAATCTATTAAATAAAAATGAAAGATTAACTGAACAAGAATTGGAGGAAATTCGAAAACATTGCCAATACGGCTTTGAAACATTACGTAAGAATCCTGAGATCAACTTAGTTTCGGCCCATTGCGCTTTTCAACACCATGAACGGTATGATGGTACCGGCTATCCCCGCGGATTGGTCGGTGATGAAATTCATGAATATGGCCAGATTGTAGCACTCGCCGATGTATATGATGCGCTTACTACCGATGTATCCTACCGAAATGCCGTACCGGTATATGAAGCCTTGGCGATTATCACCAGCGGGGTTGGAAAGTATTTTGCACCGGAGATTGTCACTAGTTTTACAAGCAACATTGCTGTTTACCCAATAGGAACGGTGGTACGTCTGAGCAATAACGAAATTGGGGTTGTTGTCGATATAACCAAAGAGGCAATTCATAAGCCTGTTGTGAGAATGATTGCCGATGCCAAAAAAAATCGTATATCGGGTATAGTGGAAATTGACTTATCGAAGAATTCGCGTCTTTATATTGCAGATGTAATGGAACGCTAATATGGGTGGGAGAGTAAGCGGACTCGCGGGCGAAAAACTGGCTCAAGAACATCTAATACAAAAAGGCTATAAAATATTGGAAGCTAATTATCGTACAGCAACCGGGGAAATTGATATTATTGCCAAAACCGGTCGTACCCTTGTATTTATAGAAGTCAAAACCCGGGCAAGCAATAGATATGGAAACCCGGCTGAGGCTGTCACCTGGTATAAACAGAAAAAAATCATTAAAACTGCATTATGGTATCTCAAACAAACTGCTCAAGTCGACGCGCAAGTTCGCTTTGATGTTATCGAAGTCTGGCTGAGTAGTGCTGGGGTTCAAACGAAACTCAATCATATTATCAATGCTTTTGATGGGTACTAATTTATATAGTGGCAGGACGGATATGGGGGAATGGGTTTGTTTGCGCAAACGTTTGGAGCTACGACATTAGGGATTAACGGTGAACTAATAACCGTTGAAGTGGATATTGCAAATGGGCTGCCGGGTTTGGATATAGTAGGTTTACCGGATACTTCGGTAAAGGAATCCCGCGAACGGGTGCGGGCCGCTATTAAAAATGCCGGCTTTGAATTTCCAGTGCGTCGCATTATTATAAACCTGGCTCCGGCCGATATGCGAAAAGATGGTTCGGGACTTGACTTGCCTATTGCTGTGGGCATCCTGGCGGCCAGCGGCCAAATTGATCCGGAAAGTTGTCAGCCTTTTGTATTTATTAGTGAATTATCCCTGGAAGGTAAACTAAGAGGCATATCCGGTATACTACCCATGGCGGCAACTCTCGTAGAAATGGGTAAAAAGAACATTTTTGTAGCTCCTGATAACGCGCAGGAAGCCGTTTTTGCGGGAGATGTAACCGTATACGCGCCAACGACCCTGGAGGATGTCGTACTCCACTTAAGAGGGCAAAAAAGGCTTACACCGGTTAACAAAGAGGAACTACTGCCAACGACTCTTATGGATGACGACTTGGCCGAAGTGCAGGGGCAAATAGTTGCCCGTCGGGCAATTGAAATTGCCGCTGCCGGTGGGCACAACATCCTTTTAGTCGGTCCGCCAGGTTCCGGGAAAACCATGCTGGCACGGCGATTACCGTCAATACTTCCTGATTTAACCGAACGTGAGGCTTTAGAAGTGACGAAAATTTATAGTGTTGCCGGCCTCTTGAAAAATAATAAACACGGCCTTTTCGTAATCCTCACCATACTATTTCTGATGCTGGGATGATCGGCGGAGGACGGGTACCGCGTCCAGGAGAAGTGACCCTAAGTCATAATGGGGTATTGTTTTTAGACGAATTGCCGGAATTCCCACGTCAAGTGCTCGAAGTGCTTCGTCAGCCTATAGAAGACGGATCTGTTACGATATCTCGGGCTGTAGCCCAGCTATCCTTTCCGGCCCAATTTATGCTTGTGGCTGCTATGAACCCTTGCCCGTGCGGGTTCTACGGTGATTCGGTGCGTGAATGTACGTGTTCGCTGGCAGATATTCGCCGTTACATAAAAAAAATATCCGGGCCGCTTTTGGAT
>JAGGAE010000053.1 GCA_017889725.1 Bacillota bacterium
AAAAATATATACAGGCTAACATTCGGTTCCTGCATATATTATCCCTTCTTTTCTATTCAACCGGCGGTAAAACAAGCAACCGGCCTCCATAAAGGAGCGCCGGTTGCCGATTCGTTTTCGTTATTCAAAATTACTTGGGCAAATATCCATAACCCTGCAGCTTGTCTCTTCGCATAGCATTCCACAAAACGGACAATGGACCGTTGACACTTCATGACTTCCAAACACACCGCCACAGCGACTACATTTATATCCGCACTCCACATTACCAGGGGTATCGTCCATCATTAGTTTCGCCTCCTTGTACTCGCTAAGCAGTATATTCCAGCAAGTCCTATCTTATACCATTTTTTTGAACATTATTATTTTCCGATACATAACTGGGCCGCACCATCAAAATCTTCCACCGACAACCGATTAACAAAATCCAAAATATGAATTACTTCTCCCTGGCAAAAAGACAATCCTTCGATAACAGGACGAGCCTCCATTTCCATATGCACAACTTTGAGTATCGGAAATTCTACTGAAAGCCGATCTAAGACAAGCGAAGTTATATCATCCGAACCATAATCCACCATTACTAAATCACACCAGTAATTTTCCTCCTCCATCTGTCGTGCCAGGTAACGTACCATGTATTCCACTTGCTGCTCTACATTTCGCAGTATAACGAGCATACTGCGTCTTACCGGTGACTGGCAGCGAGCAATAAGATACCCGTGCCAAACATCCTTGCACAAAGCCCATACCCCATATAGAGCCAAAAAAACCATAATAATGCTCGAACCATAATTATATAACAAATTATCCTACCCCCTAACCTGGGATAGGATACTATATGGCATAAGGCTAAACGGTGTGCGTGTCTAATCTAGCACTACAATCTTATTCTTTATAGAATATAGTACAGCCTGAGTCCGATCGACAACCTCAATCTTCCTGAAAATATTCGTTAAATGGTTTTTTACGGTCTTTTCACTTAAGAACAATTTTCCCGCAATCTCCTGATTGCTTAACCCTTTCGCAATAAGCTGAAGTACTTCGATCTCCCTCATGGTAAGCCGCTCACCCCGGCGCCGCTGCATCATATTAGCAGTCCCCGCATTAACCTCGTCGTTCCCGCGGGTAATTTGACCAAATAATTTTTTTGCCAAAGTAGGATAAATAAAAGACTCCCCATTATAGACCGTCCGTATCGCCTTAATCAACATGCCGGGTTCAATATCCTTAAGCAAATAGCCCGAAGCCCCCGCTTTGACTACTTCTACTACGTAGCTTTCATCATCGTGAATGGTAAGCACAATCACTTTAATGGACGGCTTAATTTGATGCAAACGTTTAGTTACTTCCAGGCCATTATATTTGGGCATGTTAACATCAACTAAGGCAACATCAATATCTATTTCTTCTACTTTATTCAGCGCTTCTTCTCCATCGCCTGCTTCAGCAACAATCATAAAATCCGGTTCAAGCTCTAATACATTTCGTATTCCTTGACGCAATAATGCGTGATCATCAGCAATTAGAATTCTAATGGACATGGTTCTCACCCTTCCGTATAATTAGTCGGCGGGCATACTCATGAATCACATGCCCCTGGAAAATTATGATACAGCACATTCCCAAGCCAAAGCCGCCTCATATCACGCACACTGAAAACCCATGCATATTATTTGTAAATTCGACAATACAAGTCAAATTCCTGTGCTATTAACTGATAATTTTTACATCTATACGACAGCGTTCTCTATTAATATTTCATTCTTTACTAAAACGTATATTCTTTAGACCTACACTCCTGGTATAAAATTCAATAGAAATATGCTACACTACCAGTGTAGAATTAATCGCAGGAGGTGCTGCTCTCTTGACATTTTCCAATCTTGTAATTATTAGCGCCATCGCTCTGGTAAGTTGGCTTAATCTTCGCTTACTAACAAGAATCTTTCGCGTTTACGCTTCTATTCCACTGCGCTATATTTACCTTATACTTACCATAACCGCTGTACTAAGCATCGGCTTTGGTTTAACTCAACGACCGGCTTTTGTAGTCCCTGGATATGCCGTCTATAACCTGTTATTTTACTTTGCCCTCATCTGGACATTAGGACAACTGTTTTTGTTATTATTACAACCGCTGTTATACATAGTTCATAGAATGCTAAAAGGCAAAAAAGCCGCATCCCAGCCAGCCCCCGCAATATCAAAAATCACCCGTCGTGAATTCCTTCATGGTACGCTTGCGGCGGCCCCACTGCTCACTTTCGGAGTCGGCGCCCGAGGAATTTACGAAGCCCAATCGTCCATTCTTTTACGGCATCATGCCCTAACCTTTTCCGACCTGCCCCCCGCCTTTCGCGGATTCAAGATTGCTCAAATTTCGGATACTCACATTGGACCTTATTTTGATTTGGCAAAATTGGAAACCGTGATTTTACAACTTCAGCAGGAAAAACCCGACCTCGTTGTAATCACCGGAGATTTAGCCGACGACCTCTCCTTATTAAAACCCGCTCTATCTATGCTCGATGACCTTCAAAGTTCCATTCCCTACGGGCTGTATTACTGTTATGGAAATCACGAATACTTCCGAAATATCGACTATGTAAGAGCCGAAATAAATAAAAGTAAAATTATCCCGCTTACTAACGAAAGCCGCCCTATTGGAAATGGGCAGGAGCAGTTTTATCTTATGGGGGTAGACTATCCGTGGGCTGACGCCACTAAGCGTACAGGAATTAATGTAAGTTCCGATAAAAGGCGTCAATATTTTGCCTCGGCACTTGCCGCGGTTCCCCCTAATGCTTTTAAAATACTAATTGCCCACCACCCCGACTCTCTTTTCGACGGGTTTCAAGCAACTGTCCCCTTAACCTTAGCCGGTCATACTCACGGCGGCCAAATTTCCTTATTAGGAAAACCGCTTATTTCCTCCTACACTTACATGTACGGACTCTATGAAACAAACGGCGTTTACGGCTACGTATCAAGCGGTACTGGACACTGGTTTCCTTTCCGCATAAACTGTCCCCCTGAGATCGCGTTCTTTACTTTACACGCATAGCTTTCCCTTTTTCATCCGCATTAACAAATTTCGTCCTGCTTAGATTATTTGCTAGAACGAGGCTTGGTACGGTGGGTGGGTATTGCCGTTTGAGGCTGCTCCGGCCAATAGTGCTTTGGATAACGTCCCATCAATTCCTTGCGAACTTCAAAATAAGTAGTACGCCAAAAATTATCCAGATCTCTGGTTATCTGCACTGGCCGACTGGCTGGTGATAACAAGTGTAAAGTCAAAGGAACCCTGCCTTTGGCTACACAGGGAGTACTCCTATGCCCAAACATTTCCTGCAGTCTGACAGCTAAAACAGGTCCTCCTGTTTGGCTGTAATCTATGGGTACTCGCTGCCCGCTTGGTACTAAGATATGGGTTGGTGCCTGCTCTTTTAACTCGCATCGTTGCTCCCATGTCAGTATCCCTTCAAGCGCCTCGGCTAAAGGTACCCGTGCTAAATCTTGACGAGTTCTCATACCATAAACAAAAGGCGCAAGCCATTGATCCAAAGACTGCAGCAACGACTCATCGGTCACATCCGGCCACCCTTGTTCCACTTCACGCATAAAAAGTATCCGATCCCGAAGCTGCGCGGCAGTAGGCGTCCAAGGCAATAGCATCAGTCCCGTCTGAGCTATTCCGGAAAGTAAAGCATTTATTAGCTCCTCCTGGCTCGGATCCAAAGGGCTCTCCTTTACCACGATTGCCCCAATCTTACTGCACTTTCTGGCTCTTACGGCTTCTAATCCATTGTCCCAGACAACCCACCGTTCCTCTGCTATTTGCTCGCGAAAATGCAGCATAAGCTCACTTTCTGTTATCCCTGCTGCTAAATAAATACGGCTATCAGTACCTTGGTCATCCAAATCCGTTATTATTAAATACGCAGCTTGAGTAAGCAGCGGGTTAGCCCCCCACAATTTAGCTCCACGGCCACTTCGTAGTAAATACCTCCCGTCCTCTCGTCGCTGCGCAATACGATCAAAAAATCCCAACGCCAAAACTACCCCGCACGCATCCATATCATTTTCCTGTTTATCATCAACGCCAAAAAGTCTCATCAGGTGTGTTACTTCAGCTGTAACACGCCTTTTCACATTGCTATTTATCAGTTTTTCTCCCAGGGTTTCGTTTTGCCGCAACGCTTCCATTCTGAGCTGTATATCAGCCTCTTTATTTCCACAGCCGCCCTCTAATATATCTCGTTCCTCTAAGATTGCCGCCAACTCACAAGCTAGCTTGCCTAATCCCATTCCTTTGGCGCTGATAATCATATGAGCAAGGCGGGGATGTACCCCCGCCCTCGCCATGTCGCGTCCATGGCGAGTAATAACCCCCTTTTCATTAACCGCACCTAATTGAAATAATAACTGTAATGCCTGATTATAAGCCGTCTCCGGTGGGTAATTCAATAAACGAAGAGAGGTTGCATCCTGTGCGCCCCACAAGGCTATGTCTAATACAAAAGAAGTTAAATCAGCCTCTAAAATTTCCGGTGTCCGCTCAGGTCTCAAATACTGATTTTCTTCCTCTGTCCACAGTCTATAACATATGCCAGGGCCTAATCGTCCTGCCCGCCCCCTTCTCTGCTCAGCCTCAGCCTTGGTCACCCTGACAGTTTCCAGTCTCGTCATTCCTGTCCGTGCTGACAGTTTGGATACGCGCGCTAATCCGCCATCTACCACTGTAGTTATCCCTTCTACAGTTACACTTGTTTCAGCAATCGAAGTGGCTAAAATAACTTTCTGCGGACCACCTGCTGCAATTGCACTTTGCTGCTTAACGGCCGGCATACTGCCAAAAAGTGCGTGCACTACAACTAATGTATTTTCAAAGGCTGCCTCTAGTTGGGTTTTTATCCGGCGAATCTCTCCCTCGCCCGGCAAAAAGACCAGCACATTGCCACTCGTATTCTTGGTCGCACGAAGGGTTATTTCAACCACAAGCATATCCCAATTCCCATTATATTTTTGAGGTAAATAATGAGTCTCGACAGGATATATCCGGCCCGGACAACGTAATATGTCCGCTCCTCCCATTAGGGGTGCCACAGTCTCGGCTTTTAGAGTTGCCGACATAACCACGATGCGTAAATCAGGCCGCAATACTTCCTGATACTCCAGGGCAAAAGCCATCGCCGTATCCGCTGCCAAATTTCTCTCATGAAACTCATCGAAAATAATCAATCCCACGCTAGCTAAAGAAGCATCCTCCTGGAGCATACGCGTAAGTATACCTTCCGTAATTACTTCAATACGCGTTCGAACGCTTACTCGGGACTCCTGTCTTACCCGATATCCTACCGTCTGTCCAACATTTTCGCCTAGTAGCCTGGCCATATAGGCGGCCACCATCCGGGCGGCAATTTTTCGCGGCTGAAGCACCAGTATTCTCTGGCCCTTAAGCCACGGTTCACAAAATAGCGCCAATGGCACTTGCGTCGTTTTTCCGGCACCAGGCTGCGCAACAAGAATCAGGCTAGACTTTTCCCTAAGTATCTTCTTAACTTGTTCCAAAACCGAAAATATTGGCAACTGGTCCATACTACTTTCCTCCTGACAGTTTGTATAAACGTGTATGCAAGTATTGGCATTTACTACATAAAACGTTGAGTATTAAAAGCTTTGACGGTGGAAAAATAAATGTATTAAATCACTTTGTAAGGAGGGCTACTCATGCCACGAATAAAAAAATCTACATCTGACGCCGATTTGAACGAAACAACCCCCACCAGTTCCACTACAACCCGCAAACCTAGAAGGTCCTCAATTGAAGCCACTGCGCTTACTCCGACGCACGAATCCAAAAGTACACGCGCTCAGCGGATTGAAACTGACGATAGTTCTGCCCCAAAAACGGTCCGCAAATATAAAGCCAAAGGCGTACTCCTCAGCTTAGAGGTTTCGCCTGTCTATTCTCCTGTTCGAATAAGCTATGAGGGCCTACTGGCACAAAGCGGCGCAACGGAACTATACGCGCATGCCGGTATTGGTTCTAGCTGGGACAATTCGCAAGAAGTTAAAATGACCAAAACCTCTTCAGGATTATTTGAAGCAACCGTGCTTGCGGCCGAAGAATCCACACTCAATGTCTGTTTCCGGGATGCCATGTTTAACTGGGATAATAATTCTAATGCGAACTATGTGTTTAACGTAACTTGATTCAAAACAAACTTTTTAAAATAGCCGCGCAAGGAAAAAGATCAATAACTCAGTGTTACTGATCTTCTTCCTTTTGCTACATACACACTAAGCATCTTCAACTGCCGGTTTCAGACACCAAACTCTTACCTTATACCAAATCATCGGCACCACAAGGATAGGTACCCCAATCACCAACGAAATACGCAAGTCTTCTGACATAGCCGCAAAAAGAAGACAAGCAACCTGCACCCATATACCAAAAAGAGGTAAGTAGGGAAAGAATGGTGCACGGAAGCGCATCTTGGCTTCATCGCCAGCAGCCCTCACCCGCATCCGTAAATTATACTGACTCCAACATATGGATATCCAAGCAACCGCCCCGGTAAACCCGGAAAGGGCTAATAGCATAGTGTAAAACCCTTTACTTGCATCAACGGCATAAACTGCTATCCCCAGCCAACAACCTGCTAAAGAAATTAAAAGCGCATTACGGGGAATTCCACACTTATCCAAATTCCCTAACTTAGCTGGTGCCATGTTCTCTTTTGCCAGAGAATATAACGCCCGGCTACAGCCGTACAATCCGGAATTGGAACAGGATAGAGCCGCAGATAATACTACAAAAGCAAACCCTCTGCCAGCCCACGTTAACCCATGCTCGTTAAGTGCCGCCGCAAAAGCACTTTCTTCCAAGCCCGCCATATTCCAAGGAAAAATCGTGACCAAAACTAAAAGCGGTATTATGTATAAACCCAGAATTCTCCATATGACATTACGAATAGCTGCCGGAATGCTTTCTTCCGGTTTCTCACATTCACCGGCCGCCAAACCGATAATTTCAGAGCCCTGGAAATTCACCAATATTATGAGCATCGTAAGAAACACAGCCTCATATCCTTTAGGGGTAAAGCCGCCATTGCCTAATAAGATACTACTCCCTAAAAAGCCGTTTTCACCAACTACACCTAAATAAATAAGTAGACCCAAACAGGAAAATAAAATGAGAGCAACAATTTTTATTATTGCTAACCAATACTCAGTTTCACCAAACTTTTCTACATGAAACAAATTAACAACGGTTACCAATAAGCCAAACAGCATTGCCCACCACTCCGGTGCAACAGAGGGAACCAAGGAATTCATAATAATACCCGCAGCAATCATTTCCGAAGGAACATACGTTATCCATGTAATCCAATAGGACCACCCTACCCCGCATGCCCAAGTCGGTGATATAAAATCCTTTGCATAACTTATAAAAGAACCGGAAATTGGCCGGAATACAGCCAACTCCCCTAAGCATAGCATGACACTAAGTACAATTAAGCCACCAAGAGCATAAGACAATATCGCTGCCGGCCCCACTTTGTCCAAAACATATCCTGTTCCCAAAAAATAACCACTACTAATAATGCCACCTAATGCAATAAGATTAACATGCCGAGGTTTTAAGCCCCGACGAACTTCTCTCGTATCCATATAACTTTCTCCTCTCCATTGCTAACCTTATTTGCACTAGACATAGATTAACACATACAATTCTTCAAAACCCAACTCTTTCCTTTTTGAAAGCCAAGAAGAAATATAAAAACCACTCAAGATGAGTGGTTTTTATTTAACCGGCGACTACCTATCCTCCCAGGCCGTTTCCAACCAAGTACTTTCGGCGTATATGGGCTTAACTACTGTGTTCGGTATG
>JAGGAE010000054.1 GCA_017889725.1 Bacillota bacterium
TCTTCGGTTAGTTCCCGTTTCAGAACTACATCGCTTACCGTTTCTGCCGTAATACCCAGTCGGCGCGCTTCTCTTTTACCAAGAATATAAGCCGTCGAAAATACATAAATAAAACCAACCAACTGCGGAATAATCAGCGGCGTAAATATATCCGTTACCGGAACCTTTAACGCTGCCGCCGCCCGTATGGTCGGACCCGTCCAAGGCAAATAATTCACCCCGGCCGCTAACGATACCATCAGGCAAAGCAAGCGTTTATCCATTCCCAGTCTTTCATAAATAGGCAACATGGCCGGAATGGTAATCAAAAAACATACAGCTCCCGAACCGTCAAGATGAATCAATAGCGCTAAAAGGGCTGTCCCCATTAAAATTCTCGGCGGGTTGGCCCCTACCGTTTTTAATATGCGGTTAATAATGGGATCAAACAAACCCGCATCACTCATGACACCGAAAAACACGATGGCGAAAATGAACATGGCTGCCATCGGGGCTATATTTTTAATTCCGTCAATAATGAATTTCCCGGTAGAAAGCCCAAAACCGCCAATAAGCGCCGCTATCAGCGGAACCGCAATCAATGCAACAAGCGGCGACAACTTCTTAGAAATTATAGTTGCCAATAGTACCAAAATCGTAACAATACCTAAAATTGCAAGCATTTACCTAACCTCCTTATATGAATTGCACTATCAACCAGTTTCCTTGTACTCACCCCCATAAATTAGCTTTATCGTAACGCTTAATAAAGCTAATTATTTGCAAGTATCATGCCAATTCAAAGCCCCCACGGTTTCTGGATATTCGCACTCTTCAACCAACATAAGCACACTATTTTTTTCTAATATCTTAGAATATCCCCAGCCGCATAAAAAGCAAAATATATATCTATTCCAGTATTTAAGGAAAAAAAGCGTATTCTAAAATTATAGAAACTTTTATTGGATTTTTCTACGATTTTGGAATTCTTTTTAAAAATCCCTTTCTTTCTAGTACATTTACTATATTGACAAGGAAAAATAAGTATAGTAAACTAACTAACGGTAGGTAGTTAGTTTTTATAAAGGGGGTGTCTCCTATCACTGCTCAAAGAATTCAAGAAGTAGCATTACGCCTATTTGCCGAGAAAGGGTATGATGCCACAACACTGTCGGAAATTGCCAGCATAATTGGCATAAAAAAACCTTCCATCTATGCACATTTTCCCGGTAAAATGGAATTGTTCCTCGAAATTGTGAAAAGCGTTGCTCATGACTACCAAATGTGCTGGACAGACGCTTTGGAACAAGCGGGAGGTCTGCCTGCCGACAAGCAGTTGGAAATCATTTTCTTCACAATCAGCAATCATTACCTTAATAATAGAGATAAGCTGTCCTTTTTGGTCCGGTTATGGCTGTTTCCGCCTTCCGAATGTTCCGGCGACTCACTCCTGGCACTCGACAAGTTTAACAAAACTCTTTTGGACAAAACCGCCGCTATATTTAAAAAGGGAATTACAGATAAACTGTTTGGTGACCATTCCCCCGAGGATATGGCACAAGCCTATTTTTGCATGCTTGACGGTTATTTAGCCCGCGTTATCCGCTACCCGGACTTTGATTACGAAAGCGCCGTCTCGCTGATGTGGAAATCTTTTTCTCTAGGCCAAAAATAATATTACATTTGCATTTTGGAGGATGGTATTATGAGTCATTTGTTTTTCACTAAGGGTCTTAAACGCGGCCTGGTTTTCACCCTGTCAGCCGCCTTGCTGACTTCTCTCCTTGCAGGCTGCGGCACTTCCTCTCCGTCCCAGGAAATATGGGGCCGGGCTGAAGCCAAAGAAGTCGATGTCAACTCAAAAATTCCCGGGAGAGTCATTCAACTCTTAGTCAAAGAAGGGGACCATGTAGAAAAAGGACAGGTCATCGCCCGTATTGACAACCGCGATATCGCCGCCCAAGCCGACCAAGCCCGCGCCGCTATCAAAGCGCTTGAGTCTCAAACTACCCAGGCATCTACCGCGACTTCGCTCCAGGATCAAACTTCCGTAGCCACACTTGACGCAGCCAGAGCCGCGCTGGATAAGGCTGCAGCCGACCTGACCCTCGCCGAAGCGGATTACAAAAGGTTCAGTAAGCTTGTCGCTTCCGGATCTATTTCCCGACAAGTATTCGATAATTATCAAGCCAGATATCAAGCGGCCCAATCAGGCTATGCCCAGGCTCAGTCAGCCGTAGCACGGGCGGAAGCAGGTTTATTGCAAACCGATATGAGCCGCAACACAGAAGTCGCTGCGCAAAGCAAGCTGGAACAATCCCAGGCTGTTTTGCACCAAGTGCAGGTTGCGCTGGATGAAACCGAAATTAAAGCTCCCTTTTCAGGAACCGTCACCGCTAAGTATGTAGAAGAAGGGGCTATGGTTTCCTCCGGGATGCCGTTGGTGGCTATCCAGGATCCTACCGACAATTGGATTAACCTCAAAATCAAGGAAACAGAGTTAAGCAAATTTCAGCTTAACCAGGTGGTTCACTTGGCTGGTCGGGACAGCAGCCTCACCGTCGAAGGTACTATCATTGATATCAGTAAAAAAGCGGAATTTGCCACCTACCGGGCCACCAATGAGCGCGGCGATAATGATATCATTACTTTTAATGTTAAGATTCAGGTTAACTCGGATAAGCTGCGTCCCGGCATGCGCTTTAAAATACTAGACGGTGGCAAATAACATGCTTACCCTACTTGCCCAAGAAGCAAGAGCCGTTCTAAGAAATAAAGGCGCAGCGCTCTTAATCCTGTTTGGTATTCCTATTGTATATACCGTTCTTTTTGGCTTTTTATATAGTGCCAACGTAGTAAAAAATATCCCGCTTGTGGTCTTTGATCAGGATCAGACTTCCACAAGCCGTACCTTAGTACAGGCATTCGCGGATTCCGAAAGATATTCCATCATCGCGCAGGTCACTACTCAGTATGACCTGGATGAATGTATGAAAAATAAAAACGCCATGGCTGCTTTGGTCATTCCTGAAAATTTTTCCCGTGACATCAAACTCAGCCATGCTACTACTGTACTCATGGAAACCAATGCGACCAATCTCATGTTTGCCAACAACGTCGTATCTACCAGTCAGGAAATTGTGCAAACCGTTTCCGCGGCGATTGGGCAGCGACTGGTAGAAGGTCTCAATCTACCACCGGCTCAGGCTTTAAAAATAGCGGCTCCGGTTCGACTTAGCGTCCGAGTTACATCGAATCCCACAGCCTCCTACAGCAACTTTGTTCTGCCCGGGTTAGCCTTAAATGGCGTTCAGTTGGCTATTTTTCTGGTCTCCTGTACCCTTCTAACCTCAGAATATTCTCTTCTAGCCCGCCGCAGGGATGTTTCAGCGGCCTCCATTCTTCTAGCCAAACTCATTCCCTGCTGGATAGTATCTGTTCTTTCTTTCCTGGTCTGCATCGGCCTCTCTGGCAGTCTGTTCGGGGTTCCGTTTCGCGGCAGCCTGGTGCAGCTTGTACTAATCAGTGGAGCGTTTAACTTCGCCATTGCCAGCCTAGGCCTATTCATTTCCGCAGCAGCGCCCAACGTATTGAGCGCTATGCAAAACACCGCTATTTATATCATGTCGGCGTTTCTGTGCTGCGGGTACAGTTGGCCCATCTTTGCCATGAACACAGCCGGTAAAGCCTATTCCGTCATACTGCCGCTGACCTATGCGGCCATACCCATTCGGGATATTCTCTTGGCCGCCTATACCCCGGAACTTGCCAAAAACACCCTCATTTTGCTGGCCATCGGCGCTAGTTTCTTCGGTTTGGCAATAGCCGTCTTTTCCCTGCGCCGCAAAAAGATGCCGGCTGAAGTAGAGGAGGGATTAGCATGAACTGGTGGCAACTCGTTAAACGCGAACTCTACCTTATGTTCCGCAAGGATTTTCGCCGGGTCAATTTTATCTTCGGCGCTTCCCTTGCCTACCTGATTATTTTCGGTCTTTTGTATGGCACCCATGTAATTACTAACGTTCCATTGGTTATTTATGACGAAGACCAAACACAGCTCAGCCGCTCACTGGTCCAATGTTTTGCCGATTCGGAACGGTTTGAGATCGTTGCGCAGCCTAGCAGCCAAGAAGAAATGGAATACTACCTGCATGAGCAAACCGCCTATGCAGCCGTTCACATTCCCCATGATTTTGCCAGCCACGTAACCAGCGATAAATCTTCCCCCGTACTTCTAATTGCCAGCGGAATCAATTTGGCGGTAACCAACACGATTACCACATACACGCAGGAAATTCTGGCAGCTTTTAATCAGCATGTGAGCACCAAACTTCTAGAGGCTGCCGGTGTGCCGGAAACCTTGGCCTCTCATAAAAGCGCTCCCATTACCTTCGCAATCAGAGTACTGAATAATCCTACACTAAGTTATCTAAACTTTTTTGTAATCGGTCTGGCTATGGCCGCCTTTCAACAAGGCATTTTCTTAGCCGTAGGTGCCAGTATTCTATACGAATACCGCAACCGGGATGAGCTGGCGGCGATTCATCCTGTAAAAGTTATGACTGCCAAAATGCTGCCGTATTTTATCCTGGCCTCACTTTCCTTTTTTGTTACACTCTATGCCTCGATCCGATTATTTGATATACCGTGCAAAGGTACTTTACTCGACCTGTTCTTCCTGTCCGAAACCTTTGTACTCACTGCGATTGGCTTCAGTAGTCTGGTCGCTTCCTTATGCCACAGCGAAATAACCTTTACCAAACTCTCTCTGACCTATTCCATTCCGGCCTTTACGCTTTCCGGTTATATCTGGCCGTTAGCGTCTATGGATGCCTTTAGTCAAACCATTGCCTATATATTCCCCCTCTTTTACCTGTCTGACGCACTCCGCGACCTATTGCTCGGCGGCTATTCCCCTGAACTTACCCGCAATATCACGGTCTTGCTTGTGCTGGGACTTGTTTTAACCTGCCTCGCTACCTGGCTTTACACGAAACGGCGACATACGGTAAATACCAGCGATCCAACAGGCACCGTAACTGCCTAGCTAACGAGCCTGCCAAAACTTTTGCCCTTACCGGCTTAGGAGGTTTTTCTAATGAACCGCTACCAAAAATATTGCACCAGCTTTGCCCTGGCAGCCGTACTTTTCATGACGACGCTGCCATCGGCCCAGGCCGAAGAACCAAATCCCGCTGCCTTAACGTTGGCAGACAGCATTAATCTGGCCATCGAAAATAACCCGGCTATGAAGCTGGCTCAATCCACCCAGGAAAAAGCCGCCTGGTCCATAAAACAGGCGAAAGCGTACAACGGTGTAACCCTTGGCTATGACTATACACTGGCCCGCACCGACACACCGCCTTCCTGGTACAACAACACTACCGCTGGATATCCCCTTCCATCTAGCTTAGCAACATATTTAGGATCACTCGTTGGTAAAAGTATTAGTTACCCAGGCTGGGATACCGTCTACAACGCCTACCAGCACCAGCTAAAGCTAACCCTGCCGGTCTATACCGGCGGTAAAATTGAAAACAGCATCGCCATGGCCAAGCACGGAGAAGCCGCCGCCGGCCTTGGGGTTGACTCCACCCGCCAGCAGCTTGCGCTGGAAGTAACCTCTTCCTACTTTACGGTGCTCCAGGCACGCAACTTAGCCAACGTTGCGCAGCAGGCGGTGGACGATCTCAGCGCTCATCTTGTGAATGTCCAGAATCATTATGACGCCGGTACCGTTTCTTTGTCCGACGTACTGCAAACGCAAGTCCGCCTGGCCAACGCCCGCAACAATCTGATCAAAGCGCAGAACGGCTTTAAACTGGCCCGTTACAAGCTGAATAAGGTCATCGGCATCTCCCTGCATAACGAGGCAACGTTAGCCGACACCTTTGACTATAAACCCTTTACTCTGACGGTCGATGACAGCATCAGTACCGCGTTAAAAAGCAGACCCGAAGTAAGTCAGGTCAATCTCAAAGTGGCTATGGCCAGCGACAAAGTGAAAATCGCCGGCAGCGGCAAATTACCGACGGTAGCCCTGGTAGGAACGGAAACCTGGGCTGACACCAACCCGTCCACCAGCAAAGGAAAAGACAGCTGGCTGGTCGGCGTGAATGTGCAGTTCAATGTGTTTGATAACGGCCTTACCAAAACCGAAGTCAAACAAGCAGAACATGAGGTTGAAGAAGCCAAAGAACAAGCCCGCCTTTTAACGGATAAGATTACACTGGAAGTATGCCAGTCCTATCTCAGCGTAAAAGAAGCGGCAGAACGTATTACCAACAACCAAGTCGCCGTTCACCAATCAGAAACCGATTATCAGTTAGCCCAGGAACGCTACGAAGCCGGTGTCGGCACCAATTTGGATGTCATAGACGCCGAACTGGCAATGATTCAGGCCAAAACCAATTATATTCAGGCTCTCTACGACTACAACAACAGCCGTGCCCAGCTCGATAAAGCTATGGGTACCATATAGCATCTTTATTAGAAAGAAACCTCCTGCGAATTAACAGCAGGAGGTTTTTCTTTACACCGCAGATCAACCAAACATTTTATTATTTCGTCTAGCTATTCATTAAACTTTTATCTAATTTGTTGATTTATTATAAACATAGTTATATAATGTTTATATATTTACTAGACAATGCGGAGGTACATCTATATGGTTGATCTATCTGATTTATTTTGGCAGGCTTCTCTTGAGGATTTTAAACGCGGCTATGTATACCGTTCAGAAACGGACGAGTTCGTTTGCATATTTTGCGGTCAAAGTTTTGAAAATGGCATCATCTATCCCGAAGGTAACAAATTCTATGAAGCAAAAAAATATATAAAGGTGCATATAGGCCTTGCCCACAGTTCACCCTTTCATTTTCTTCTTGGTCTTGATAAGAAATTAACCGGATTAACCGATCATCAGAAAAACCTGCTGGAACTGTTCTATGACGGTTGTAGTGACAATGACGTAGCGAAAGCACTTGGCGGCGGCAGTACCTCGACTATCCGCAATCACCGTTTCACGCTCCGTGAAAGACAAAAACAAGCAAAAGTCTTTTTGGCTCTCATGGAGCTTTTAAACGAACAGGTCCCCAAAAAGCAAGCTTTTGTTGACATGCCCCGCTCTTCCCGCATTATGGATGACCGGTTTGCGATTACACAGGAAGAAAACGGAAAAATATTATCCGCCTATTTTACCCAAGGTCTTAACGGTCCTCTGGCTTCCTTTCCGTTAAAGGAAAAAAAACGCGTAGCTATTCTACGCCAGCTTATCAGCCAGTTTTCCGCCAGTAAAACCTATACCGAAAAGGAAGTAACGGCCCTCTTAAAGCCCATTTATCCCGACTATGCCTTAATTCGGCGGCTCTTAATTGAGTATGGTTTCTTAGACCGTACCCAAGACGGCAGCGCCTACTGGGTAAAATTATAAAGGAGCTAAAAATAATGTCTGATCGACGTAAAGAGCTAAAGTTAGCCTATAAACTAACCCCTCCGCCCATGGGCGTATATCGGTTCAAAAATAATAAAACCGGTAAATTTCTCATTGGCAGCAGCATGAACCTTACCGGTAGAATTAATAGCTTTCGCCCCAATTGGAAGAGAAATGGCTTGATAAACTACAGCCTTACGGTGATAACGGCTATAACAAGCAAAAAAGAAAGGCCACAACTCATGAAAACTAATCACCTCCCCGACACTTCCGAGAATTTGCCCGCTCACGGGCAAGACATTTTTAATTATCTTGCCGGCGCTTACGCCTCAAATCACCAGCTAAACCTGGTACTTACCTTTAATACTCACCTCCAGGAAAACCTGCTTGCTCGGGCCGTCCGTATCACGCTGGACTTAGCTCCCATACTTAGCTGTCGCTTTGTCGAACATCCAGTCTCAAGTTATTTTAAACATCGGGACGATCTATCAACACTTGACCTCTGTTCGATTTGCGAAACAGAAACCCCCGAAGAAAAACTCCGGGAATATATTGCACTTGAGCTCGACTCACAATATGATCCAATGGTTCAAGTAATAATCCTCCGCTCACCGGAACATGATGTTCTGTGTATAAAAATGGATCATACTGCCAGCGATGCAGGGGGGCTAAAAGAATATGCCTATCTCCTCGCCGAAGTGTATAGTCAGCTATTATGTACTACGCCTTCGGATACAATCACACCGGTGAATCGCGAGCGGGATTGCAGCCAAATTTTCAAACACTTTGGCATCGACAATCCCCTCCAGGCTTGGGACCCCTCCCAGCTCCCGCCCCCGCAGTATCCCTGGGCCTTTCCTTCCATCGATCACCACAACCGGCACCCCGCCTTTATCACCAACCGCCTAAGCGCCAAACAATTTCTATCCCTGCAAGCTTATGCAAAAAGCTATGGCGCAACCATTAACGATATATTATTAACAGCATTTTACCGGGCCCTTTTCAAATTAACTCGCACTCTGGAAGGAGAGCCTCGGCCTATCTCCGTTTCAGTAGATCTTCGTCGGCATCTCCCCAAAAATAGCACCCATGTAATCGCCAACCTCTCCTCCAGTTTTACCACCCTAATCTCCAGCATGAACAAAGAATCTTTCTCCTCCACCCTTACACGCGTTGCCCAAAGCACCACCGAATTAAAACAGACCAATGCGGTAATTCCCCTGGCTATATTCTTTGAACTCCTCGGCAACTGGAAATTTACCGAAGCCCAAGCGTGGTTTAATGCAGTCCGGCGTCTAACCATCGATGCCAATTCCTCTACGCCGATATTCTCCAATATCGGCGTAATTAATCCAGTCTCCTTCGGAGAACACACGGCCACTGCCGGCTATGTAGTGACTCCGGCCATTTTTGCGCCGGGGTTCATGCTCGGCGCCAGCACCTATAAGCAAGAACTAACCCTCGTTGCGAACGTTTTCACATCCGATATTGCACTGACTTTTGTCCAAGAATTCTTAAGCTCTATGATGACCGATCTCAAAACCGTCATTTTAACTTAAATAAAAGGGAAACCGGCTGACTCCTTGTGAATCAGCCGGTTTCCCTTTTAACAACCTCACATTTCTCCTGCGGCGTCGTCTTCCAACGGTCATGAAGCCAAAACCATTCATGGGGATACTGCCGAATATGATTTTCGATGATTATCGTAAGCTGCTGGGTAGTAATAGAAATATCTTCGTCTTTATCTTGGGTCTTGTTTGCCCATATCACGGGATGTATCAGAATCGTATGTGTACCCTCCGGTTGTTCCGTGATAAAAATCGGTACAATCGGCGCATTCCGCATCCTGGCCAGCACCGCCGCCCCGGGCGCGGCAGTAGCCGGCCGCCCAAAAAAGCTTACCGCAACGCCTTTCTCTTTTGCATCCTGATCCAACATCAATCCAATCATTCCGCCCTGATCCATTAACCGGATCATCTCCCGGACATCTGTTTTATACGCAAGACGCATACCGGACAATTTGCGATATTCATTGATAAATTTATCCATAGCCGCATTCGTTTGTTTTTGAGGTATACCGACAAAAGGATATCCGTTAAGCGCCAGCGCCTGCCCAAGTATCTCCCAGTTTCCGCTGTGGCCACCGATGAGTATTACCCCCCGGCCATGGGATAAGGCCTCATCAAGATAATGACGGCCCTGCATTGCGACATACCGGTTTATGTTATTCTTATTCAGCCGGGGAAAACGCAACACTTCCATAAATATCCGGCCAAACCGGACGGCGCTTTGTTTTACCAGTCTGTATGCAGTTGCTTCATCCAAATCCAGACTTCTCATTGCATTAGAAATTGCCATTTTTCTGCGCTTTTTAGGGACAAGCGGCCAACATAACTCGCCTAACCAATCCCCTAGTTTTCGACTTATGCCAGCAGGCAGAAAGCAAACGGTATAACTAAGAAGTTTTACAAAATAGTAGGCCATATTTACTCCTGACATGCGTATTTCAAAAACAGCATTAATAAAAGTATGGTCGTTTACGTATCCGCTTCATACCTGGCAATTGTTAACGCCTATTGGG
>JAGGAE010000055.1 GCA_017889725.1 Bacillota bacterium
CGCCAGGTTGTAAAGGTATAGTCTGGCACATAGTTTCGCACCAATGCCTCATTGCGCCAAAATGCTGTAGTTTCTCGGTTCCATTTCTCGTTATCCCAAAGAAGAAAGTCAGGTTTTACTGACGTGCTGTCACAATAAAGAACATCAAATTTAAGCATATCCAAACACAAGGGATGTTCATGAGGCCTGTTTTGACGAATAAATTCTTCAAACAAACAGTATAAATTCTTGGTGCTATGAGCCAATAAATCCAATCCCCGCTCTTGCCAAAACATTGCCGTATCGTGGAAAAAGGAAAACGCATCGCCTTGATATGCATCAATTATGTATGTTAAAACAATAGCAAACCGTCCGCTGTTATGAAATTTGTCGACAAGGTCTTCAATAACTTTGAGTTGCCTGAGTTCGGCATAACTCATATAGTTGTTTCCCAGCACTTCCAACGGCACTTTGCCGAATACCAGAACCCTTTAACAATTTTAAAAAACCTAATTGGAGCATATGTGGTCGTAAGGCATATACGTCATTAAAGGATTTTCCAAATTGCTGATAGCTTTCAAAGGGCAAACCGGCAATAAGATCGAGATGGAGATGGATATTGTTAGCTGTCCGTAGTTTTTTTACACTATAAGCGAGCCGGGTCCAGTCACATTTTCTCTGTATAGCATCCAGTGTCTGGAGGTTGGTGGATTGAACACCAATTTCAAATTGGAACCGCCCCTTAGGTACCGTCTGCAAAAATTCCAGCACTTGATCATCTAGGAGTTCGGCGGAAATTTCAAAGTGAAAGTTCGTGTTTCCAGACGCAGCCGCTAAGTATTGTAATATAGGAACATAGTGCTCGCGCTTTGCATTAAAGGTACGGTCCACAAACTTAACCTGACGGACGCCATGCTTAAGAAAAAAGTCCATATCCGAAAAAACCCGTTCCAAGCTGAGAAAACGTACGCCGCGCGTAGCGCTGGATAAACAATACTGACAGGAAAAAGGACAGCCGCGGGAGCTTTCATAGTAAATAATTTTATCCTTTACCTCAAGCATATCGCTATCCTCATAAGGAAAAGGCAAGGTGTCCAAACGGTTTACAACCGCGGCAGTACCGACATATATTTCGTTGCCGCACCGCCAGGCTATGCCAGGAAGTGTATCCACCGGTAACCCGCTTTGAAGTGCTTTAATTAGGCTGGGGAACGCTTCTTCTCCCTCACCTAAAATGATAAAATCGACTTCTTCATACTCGTCCATAATGCGCCCAGCATCATAGGTTACTTCCGGCCCCCCTAAAACTACGATTGTGTTAGGAAGAACTTTCTTAATCAGACCGACTAATGCAAGAGTAGCTTTCATATTCCAAATATGGCAGGCCAACCCAAGTATATCCGGCTGTGCTCCGAAGAGATCGGCGAGAATACTCATTACCCCTGTGTTTATGGTGTATTCTTTGACAACTGGCTGTAATCCCTCGCGGCGACAGCTCTTTTCCAAATACTTCAGTGCCAAGGAAGAATGGCTGAATTTTGCGGTCATCGTTGACAAAACAAGTTTCATTTATATCACCTTTTATATTTTTCCCCAGACATGATTCCTGATGCCCGGTTAATACTGATCTTCACCCCCATAAAAGACTTTGCATACTATATGAAAAGTATGGATGGGGGGATATATATGCGAATCTTTATCGACGGACAAAGAATCCCGGTTGCGACCCGCGCCACAAAAGATCTCTTGCTCATGCTAAAAAACATGGCAAAGATGCTAAACTGGGGTATATATTATGATACCGCCAGAGAAGCCGTCTATATTAATTCCAAAAGCTCGGTCCAGCCGTTACCGCCACCGGACCGCCAAGTCCCCGACGAGATTCTCGAAAGTACACGGTTACTTAATAAAACCATAGTTATTGATGCCGGACATGGGGGCGTCGATGCCGGAGCAACCGGACCTACCGGTATCAAAGAGAAGGATAATACGCTGGCAATCGGCCTGCTTCTCAGGGATAAGTTGGAAAGGAACGGCGCCTTGGTCATTATGACCCGGGAAACAGACACGGAAGTCGCCCCGCCTAACTCGTCCTCTACCGAGGAACTGGAAGCCAGGGTGGATATCGCCAATGAAGCTAGCGCCGATATTTTTATCAGCATCCATAATGATGCCTTTACCAGCAATGCCGCTTCAGGAACAACTACGTATCATTACGGAGATACGGAGTCGACCAAGCTGGCTACGTATGTACAGCACTCTTTAACCGAAGAACTCGGCACCAAGGACCGGGGTTCCAGATTTGCCAGCTTCTATATCATCCGCTATACCGACATGCCGGCTATTTTAGTAGAAGTCGCCTTTATCTCCAACCCGGAGGAAGAAATGCTATTAGCTAGTGTTGACGGACGTTTTAAGGCTGCGGAAAGCATTTTTCTTGGCATAGTAAAATACTTTAAAGTATAATAACCAACTCTTTTCGATACTCTAAGAGGAAGATTAGCCCCTATTCGCTAATAATATGTTAATATAATATATTATAGCAATATGGGCAAGGAGTGTGAATATGTTAAAGATGGCTGTTATACTTCCTCTTGTTGTTGGTTTGTTGCTTCAAAGCAATACTGGCGCCGAAGCCAGTGCGAAAGAAAGTTCCGGAGTTCCGGATCGTAAATCGGTTCCTGCCGAATCCCAGTGGCATGTTACCGATATTTTTGCTGATGACGCCGCTTGGCAGTCCGATTTTGACAAGCTAAAGTCTATGCTTCCCAAAATCACCGAATATAAGGGGCAACTGGCGTCCTCCCCTCAATCCCTGGCAGACTGCCTAAAACTACGAGATGAAATCGGTATTCTCAGCGGTAAACTCTACGGTTACGCCCGGCTGCACCGGGATGAAAATTCCGCTGACGGGAATTACCAGGCGCTCACTGGGAAAATGGAAGGATTATTAGCAGAAACCAGCGCCGCTACCGCCTTTATAGAACCGGAAATTTTGTCTATCGCCGATGACAAACTAGCTGAATTCCGGTCTAGTACGCCGGCACTGAAAGAATACGGCTTCTATTTTGAAAATCTGGCCCGGCAAAAGAAACATGTGCTGTCTCCAGCGGAAGAAGAAATTCTCTCCCGGGCAAGTGAAGCAACCAGCGCACCGGAAACAGTGTTCGCTATGTTGTCCACCGCAGACATGACTTTTCCTGAAATACTGGATGATAAAGGACAAAAAACAGAGCTAAGCGAAGGACGTTACCGTTCCTTCATTACTTCTCAAAACCGGAAAGTCCGGCAACAAGCGTTTGAAGCTCTGTTTGACACCTATAATAAGTATCGGAACACGTTCGCCGCAACGCTAAACGGCAATGCTAAGAAAGATATTTTTTACGCCAAAACGCGGAAATACGGTTCCGTGCGGGAATCTGCACTTGAAACCGATAATGTACCACTAGAAGTATACGATAATCTTATTACTACCGTCCATGACAACTTAGCCCCGCTCCACCGCTATGTCGCCCTCAAGAAAAAGGCGCTTAGACTGAACGAAATTCATATGTACGATCTTTATACCCCGCTCGTACGTGATGTTGATCTTTCGTATAAATACGAGGACGGACTCAAGCTCATTCAAACCGCCCTTTCGCCCCTTGGCCCCGAATACTTGAATAACCTAAACAAAGGCCTTACCTCCGGTTGGGTTGACGTATACGAAAACAAGGGTAAACATACAGGCGCCTATTCGTGGGGCGTGTATGGCGTTCATCCGTTCGTATTGCTCAATTATAACGGAAAGTATGAAGATGTTTCAACTGTTGCCCATGAAATGGGTCATGCCATGCATAGCTTCTACTCGCAGGCCAATCAGCCATACGCTACTTCCGAATATTCCATTTTTACGGCCGAAGTGGCTTCTACTACCAATGAAGTGCTTTTAATGGATTATATGCTGAAAACCACTACGGATAAACAAAAACGATTGTATCTCATTAATCAGCAGCTTGAAAATATCCGTACAACCGTTTACCGTCAGACTCTGTTCGCAGAGTTTGAAAAAATCATTTATGAAAAGGCCGAACAGGGCGACACCTTAACCGCGGATAAGCTGGACTCCATTTGGCATGAACTCAATGTTAAATATTACGGACCGGATATGGTAGTCGACAAGGGCATTGATGTCGAATGGGCGAGAATTCCTCACTTCTATTCCAGTTTCTATGTGTATCAGTATGTTACCGGGTTCTCTGCCGCCACCTCACTGGCAGACCAGATTATCCATGAAGGAACTCCGGCCCAGGAACGCTACCTTGGCTTCTTAAAAAGCGGCGGCTCCGATTACCCGATAAACATCCTTAAACGTGCCGGAGTAGATATGTCTTCACCCAAGCCTATTGAAACTACCCTGAATAAATTTTCTCAACTACTTGACGATTTGGAAAAAATTATTAATCAGCCTTGACAAAACTTCCATATTCTGGTTATGATAGGAGCATACTAAATGATTGCGCTGTGTCATAAATCAACCGGCCGACAATTGTTTTAGTGAATTACAAAGGAGGTTGGTTGTATGACCTACCAAGACCGTACTTTGACCTGCAAGGAATGTGGTGTTCCATTTGATTTCACCGCTTCCGAGCAAGCTTTTTACGCTGAAAAAGGATTCCAAAACGATCCTTCCCGGTGCCCAAGCTGCCGTTCCGCCCGTAAACAACAGACAAACACAAACAGACGTGCCAGCAGTCAAAGAGAAATGGTTACTGTTGTGTGCAACAGTTGTGGTCAGGAAACCCAGGTTCCCTTTAATCCCACATCCGGCCGTCCGGTATACTGCCGGGAATGCTTCCAAGCCAATAAACGCACCTATTAAATACAACCGTATATGTTTATAAAATGAGAGCCTCTTGCTTTTACAGTAAGAGGCTTTTTTGTGCTTTAAGCCGGAATATCCTCCGGCATGAAATATGTATTTTGTGTAACACTATAAACCAAACTGTTTTTATCGAGGTGATTATGGCTGATTTCTTTTTTCCCGACAATCTGAAACCGATGCTGGCAAAGACAGGGAAAATACCCATTAAACCTTCCAACTATGGTTTTGAAATCAAGTGGGATGGCCTTCGGGCCATAATCTATGTGGCTCAAGGCAGTGTTCGCATCCGAAGCCGCAATTTGAAAAATATCACCCGGCAATATCCCGAATTGGCCGCATTAACTTCCTCCTGTCCGGACAAAAAACTTGTCCTTGATGGGGAAATTATTGCGCTTGACAGGGATGGCCGACCTTCGTTTTCTCTTCTCCAACATCGCATGGGAGTTACTGCTGTTCGTACTATCGAAAAACTCCGCCTTTCCATTCCCGTTACCTATATTATTTTTGATATTCTGTTTTTGGAACCTGATGCACTATTGAACCGTTCTTATAGCGATCGCCGCTCTATACTGGCTGACCTGTCCTTGTCAGGTCCCCATTGGCAAACCCCCGCCTACTGGCGCGGCACCGGCGAGGAGGTACTCACTGCCAGTCGAACCAACGGGTTGGAAGGAATAGTAGCCAAGCGTCTGGACAGTGCCTATCAGCCCGGACTTCGCAGCGGAGCCTGGATTAAAATAAAAAACAGCAAACGCCAGGAACTGGTTATAGCCGGTTGGGTTCCAGGCACCGGCAAACGAAAAGAAGTGCTTAGTTCACTTCTCGTTGGCTATTATAATATCTCTCCACAAGAGGCGGCCCGCCTTAAGCAAGAACAGCTTCTAGTATTCGCCGGTAAAGTAGGAACGGGATTTTCAGACAAGCAGCTGCTAGAATTGACACGTACACTTAAGTCCTTATTTCGTCCTTCCAGCCCCTTTACTCCCCCGCCACAACTTGCGGATGCGATTTATGCCGAACCTCGTCTGGTCGGTGAATTTGAGTTTACTGAATGGACACCCAATCATACGCTTAGGCATCCGTCTTTCAAGGGCCTAAGGACGGATAAAGTTGCCCGGGAAGTACTGTATGAAGAAGTTTCGCGGAGGTGATTGTATGCCAAGACCCATCTGGAGTGGGGCGATTAGTTTCGGTCTGGTGAATATTCCAATAAAGTTATACAGCGCGGTTAAAAAGAAAAGCATTAGCTTTCATCAACTTCGCCGCAACGATGGTTGCCGCATCCGGTTAAAGAAGGTTTGCTCTACAGATGGCGAGGAAGTAGAAAAGGAAAATATCGTAAAGGGTTATGAGGTTTCACCCGACCGTTATGTCATCGTATCCTCAGATGAGCTTCAGTCCTTATCTCCCAAGGCTTCCCGCAATATTGAGATTGAGGATTTTGTCGAGCTTTCCCAGATTGACCCTTTATACTTCGAACAGTCTTTTTATCTTGTACCCGATAAAGGAGCCGCAAAAGCGTACACACTGCTTTTAACAGCCATGCGTACCTCGGGCAAAACGGCGATTGCCCGCTTTGTCCTGAGAAATAAAGAATATCTCTCGGCGATTCGCCCGATAAATAACGCCCTCAGTCTGTCAACCATGCATTTTACAGACGAAATTATAGCCGTAGCCGAACTGGAAAGTTTGCCTGAAGATACCGCCGAACCCGCGAAAAGAGAATTAGCCATGGCCGAGCAACTCATTCAATCATTAACAGCCGACTTCGAACCAGAAAAATATCGAAATGAGTACCAGGAAAAAGTAATGAACCTTATCGAAAGCAAAGCCGAAGGTCAGGAAATCGTGGCGAAACCGGAGGTCAATGAAGGCGGCCGGGTCATTGACCTGATGGCCGCACTGGAAGCCAGTCTGAGCGCCGCTAAGAAAAAGCCGACGGCTGCTAAATCGGGGAGGAAAAAAGCCCGTGCCCAATAAAACACTGGTCCGTATCGACGGCCAACAACTTACCTTATCCAATCTGGATAAAGTCTTCTACCCGGCAACCGGCTTTACCAAAGGGGATATGCTGGAATATTATGCGGAAGTTGCTCCAGCTATCCTCCCCCATTTATCCGCTCGTCCAGTTACCTTAAAACGATATCCAGGAGGGGCTAACGATGAGTTCTTCTATCAAAAAGAATGTCCAGCCCATCGCCCCTCCTGGCTGGCAACAGCAAAAATGCGGCGTAAATCGTCTGCTGAAGCGACGAACTTTTGTCTCTTAGAGGACCGTCCGTCTTTACTATGGGCGGTAAATCTTGCCGCCCTGGAACTGCATACCTCATTGGCTCTGGCAAATGATGCAGCAACTCCTACCGTAGTAGTATTTGATTTGGACCCCGGCCCCGGAGTAACTATATTAGACTGCGCAGAAGTCGCCCTGTGGGTACGGCAAATTTTTGACCACTACGGTCTTCAAGCCTTCCCTAAAACCTCCGGCTCAAAAGGACTGCAGGTTTATATCCCGCTCAATACCCCCACGGACTATACCGAGACAAAAACCTTTGCCCACGCCTTGGCCCGCTTCCTAGAGAAAAAACATCCGGACAAAGTGGTATCCAATATGCGAAAAACATTGCGTAACGGAAAAGTGTTTATCGACTGGAGTCAAAATAATATGCATAAAACCACAGTATGTGTATATTCGTTGCGTGCTAAAGATCAGCCTCAGGCATCTACCCCTCTAGGCTGGGACGAGGTAATAACGTCGCGGAAAAAGGGAACTGCCGAAGCACTTGGTTTTAACGCCGACCAAGTATTACAGCGGCTAAAAAAATACGGCGACCTCTTTAAACCTGTGCTCGATCTCAGGCAAAAACTGCCGGAGTTTGGGTCATGACACTAGAGCAGCTAGTCCCGTTATTACTGGCTCCCCTAACCGTTTCTTTTGGCCTGGTAATTGTATTGACGGGAGTATATTCTGTAACCTTTAACTATAAAGATGCCGAACAGAAAAACCATCAACGGGCTGCGAAACTCGCCCGTTGGGCCGGTTGGTTTTACATCTTTATATGTACCTCCATAGGGACTGTTGGGAAGACTTCTTCATCCCAACGGTCTTTTACTATTTCCCAATACTTAGGATATTGCCGGTGTACCAAACTTCCTAAATCTAAAGCATCCGCTTTAAGCGCCTGTTGTTTATAGTAGGCATCCAAAGCCATTGCTGTAAACTCAGCCGCCATATTTTTTTCTACCGCTGCCAAAAAATCAGGATCTAATGCTTTCTGCCCTGTTTCTGTGTTTTCGCCAAGATTGCCGGCCAGTTCCGCTTCCACTGTAAACCATAACCTATCCCCGTCAATATGGGAATTCACAGAAAATTTCCCTTCCACCACTTCAAACACGGCCAGTTTTTCCGGATTAGCCGGATTCGGAATAGAAAAAGCTCCCCCTTTCAGTTTTTGCCGGATAATCTTTCCCCCCGCCACTTCCCGTTCATCAAGACTGCCCACCATCTTTCCCTGTGTATCGAGGAGAGCTGCGCTGGTAAGCTTAACGTCGCCATTCTCCATTACAATTTTTGATATTACAAAAGAATGGTTTCCTTGTATAGCTTCGGCAGCATCACCAAGTGTACTGATTACAGCAAACCGGGGGATGGCGTCTGCATTTTGCGTAATTCTAGCAATGAAAATACTGTTTACTTCTTCCACAGTAAGCTTACCGTTTAAAATCTCCTCCGCTCTCCCCGGAGTGACAAATACTTTTACCTTTCTGCGCATCCCCGGATTGCGCAGAAAATAGTCCAATATTTCCCTTATTCCCTCTTTTGCCACCTCTTCACTAAAAATAAGCACTTGCGTATCCTCAAAAAAGAAACTAAAATACGTTTTCGCACTGACGGATCGGACAATTTGAAACATGGATTCTCCTTCACCGTTAAATATATAATGCGATTCAGTACCGCTGGTTCCTTTTTCTTCCCCTTTTCGAAACCGGGGAAGTTCAAAAGTTACCCGGTATTTGCGTTCACCAAATTCCTGAGTGACATGCGGCAAATCATACTGTCCTTTTGGCTCGGGCGTTGTGACATGATCAATAGCCACACCTAAGACAAAACCGCGGTTTTCGATTTCTTTTCTGTCCCAGCAGCCCGTCATCGCTAATGTCAGACAAACAAGGACTCCTAACGATAAAACAGTACGAACCCGGCCTTTCAGCATACGCCTTACCTCCTATGTTTCCACCAGGCTAACGCCAAGAGCAGCGGCAAAACTCCCATGCCCCAGGCTAAAAGAGCATAATTTGCCCACTCACTGATAGTTGAAGCTGTTTGTAGGTTGGGTATCGCAACAACAAAATATAAGATCAGAGAACATACCAAAATAACAACAGGCCGACTATATTCCAATCTTGCCATTTGCTTTATTCCAAATACGGCTAAATAGACCCAAAGAAGCATGCAAACCATCAACACCGGTATCCACATACTAAAAAAATATCCATCCAGTCGTTCTATAAAGGTATCGGGTATCTCTACACCGCGATAGGCAATGATAGTTGGTACAAGCATCCGCGTAGTTTCTGCAACGCCAAGAATACCCTGGACAATTCCGGTAATTAACGTATACACTGCCGTAAGTACCAAAACACTAACAAACCCATAGGTTAGTACCTTATTCTTTTGGATAAAGAAAGGATATAATAAACAAACCACAAACTCCGGTCCCGTGTACGAATACCAGCTAGGTATAGCCCCTTTTAGGACAGGCATGATCCCTTGGGCTAAAAAGGGCTGGAAGTGACTCGCCTTAATTGAAAACAGCCCCAATAAAACCACTATAAAAAAAAACGAATGAATCGACATAAAAGTAAATTGCAGTACACGGATAACCGGAAGCAAACCATATTGCGCACTATAAGTAATAAAAGTCAGCAGGCTTAATACAATAACAAAGGTAGGTGTTACATCAAGGAGATATATCTTTAGCGCTACTACAAAAGACCGTATGGACAAGATCGGAACCAGCAGCAAAAGAACAATCATAACTGCATTCAGGATTTGGCCTAATAACGGGCCTAGTAATATCTGGTGGTATTCAATGCAAGTGCTATTCGGGTAGTACGAGGCCAACGTAATAGCTGTCCAAACCGTAAATAAAAAAAGCACTCCCCCAAAAATCACAGACAGCCACATATCTTCCTTGGCAATCTCACCAACCGAACGCGGCAGCGTTGCCATAGAATCTCCAAAGGCTGCTATAAAGCACAGCGTAAGCAGTTGCCATTGTGATATGCGCGGAAACGGATTCATAATAAAACCTCCCCCTTCCGCCTTTATTCCTTCTGCCTTTTAGCATCTTCCGGCCCTAAATATTCCGGCCGTTCATCCATTACCGAAGGCGGAGCCACTATAAAGGTATCTTTGATATCGCTAAACTGCTTAAAGCTTTTCTGGATCATCGGTTCCATAAATGGAACACCAAAACTCTCGATCATGCTAAGATGAGCGATCAGGAACATATACCCCAGCATAACGCCAAACATACCTAATGTCGCTCCTAATATCATGACCGTAGTTGGCAATATTGAAAGACGCTATCGCGGTAAAAGCAATGACAATTACCATGGGAGCACTTACTAGCCCGGCTCGTACAGTGGCTTCCCCTATAACCAAACCGCCCACAATGCTTACCGCCGGGCCTATCGATTTGGGCAGTCTTAGTCCTGCTTCCTGCAGTACTTCCAGTAATATAATCATGACTATAGCCTCCAGAAAAGCCGGAAAAGGAATACCTATGCGGGTATTGGCAATATTAACCGCCAACAGCATCGGCAGCATGCCGGGATGATATGTGGTAATGGCTACAAATATGGCGGGGGTAGCTATCGCAAAAAGGGAAGACACATGACGAGTTAAGCGGTTAATGGAGGATATCGCCCATTTTTCATTGTAGTCGTCACTGGTTTGGAAAAAATCGGACAAGGTTGTGGGTGCCAGCAATACAAAGGGGGCTCCGTCCATAATTACCGCAACCTTGCCTTCTGCTAAGCTTGATACTACCTTGTCCGGTCGTTCCGTCGCCAACATAGTGGGAAAAGGGGAATAAGGATGATCCTCCATCATTCCCTGTAACATACCAATTCCGGTTGGTATATCGATAGCTATTTTTTTTAATCGCTGCTCCACCGCATGAATTACCTTGGCGTCAGCTATACCTCGAAAATAGACTACGGCCACATCGGTTTCGCTTCGTACGCCAATAACCACTTTTTTAGTAATTAAATTCGGGTTTTTTATGCGTCGTCGCAAAAGCGTAATGTTGGTTTGCAGCGTTTCGACAAATCCTTCCCGGGGACCGCGCACATTGGTTTCGGTTTCAGGCTCCGAAATAGCTCTGGCTTCCATCTTTCGGCTTTCTATCACAATGAGCCAGTTAATTCCATCGACAAATAGCAGTGTATCTCCGGACAACAGCCGCTTCACTGCTTCATCCATAACGTCCAGCTTACTTATCGAGGCAACCGAAAGCACCGTATCTTTTAAATAACTAAACATTTCATCCTGCGGTGACAATTCCATCCCCGGCACCGGTGGCAGCATAAGCTTTTCAATAACCTGCATATTAATTAGTTCCAAGTTCGTCATACCTTCAATAAAAACCACCGCCCCCTGGCGGTTCAGTGAAGCAATTAGAAATTCCCGGAAATGAAAATCGTAGCTGTCGGACAAAATATCTTTCATATGCTGCATATTCTTTGCCAGACTAGCCTCAAGTTGATAGACCTCGGGAAAAACATATTGCTCCGCAAGAGAACGCGCTACTACCTGGGTATCGTCTTCAATAACGCGAGCATGCTGGATGAGTGATTTGAGACTTCGTATACGCTCAACAATCGTTTTTTTATTGTCAGTATTCATGTATTATGTACTCCAACAACCTCAAGTTTATCTTATATTTCCCCGAATAGCGCCTGATATATTCGATCGAACCTGAGAGACATAAAATAACGCTTCGCAGACTCACTTATCTGCGAAGCGTTATTTTACCAGTATTTCCCTATAGACTTAGACAAAAACAAAATCTTGTCAAATGACCGCCTGTTTAACTAAGTTTGGCATATCTTCTTTGTTCCCAACCGTAGTATGCCGTATTTTTTTGTTTTCCAGATTAGCCAGGGGGGCGGGAATAGCCCAATCGGTCAAAGCGGCAAGTTCCCGCAGTACATCAAATTCATTTTTCTCCTTCGAAGCTTGTCCGCCAACAGCATCCAACACACTATCGCTGAATTTAAACGGACTGGCCGTAGATACCACCACGGTCTGAGTAGTATCACCGGTTTCTTCCTGGTAATTCTCATACGCCTTCCAGGCTACTGCGGTATGCGGGTCCATCACATAATTGTACTGCTTAAACACCCGCTGAATGGTCTTTAGTGTTATGTCGTCACTGACCCAGTCGGACCAAAACGACTGCTGAATAGCTGCCAGACACTCCGCATCTACTTGATACTGTCCCTTTCCGGACAACTCCCGCATCCAGCACGAAACTTTTGTACTGTCGCCGGTTACAAGGTACAGCAGCCGTTCCAGGTTGCTGGAAATGAGAATATCCATAGAAGGTGACAGCGTTTTATAAAAATCCCGTTCCCGGTTATACACTCCGGTGCGTAAAAACTCCGTTAACACGTTATTATTATTCGCGGCACAAATAAGCTTATGTACCGGAAGTCCCATTAATTTAGCATAATACCCTGCCAAAATATTGCCGAAATTGCCTGTCGGAACAACAAAATTCAAGGCTTGCCCTTGCCTGATACGGCCCGTTTTTACCATATCGGCATAGGCGCTAAAATAATAGACGATTTGCGGCAGAAGCCTTCCCCAGTTAATAGAGTTAGCTGATGATAGCTTCACTCCATGCCGTTCCAGTTCTTTCCCATATTGGAGATCGTTAAAGATTGTTTTTACCCCGGTCTGTGTGTCGTCAAAGTTTCCTTTAACCGCAGCCACGGTAACATTTTTACCTTCCTGTGTAACCATTTGCAATTCTTGTATTTTACTAACACCCAGATAGGGATAGAATACAACAATTTGAGTCTGGTCTACATCACGGAAACCTTCTAAGGCAGCTTTACCCGTATCTCCGGAGGTTGCCACCAATATAGCAATTTGGTCGGTTTCTCCAGTTTTCTTTAAGGCCAGAGACAACAGTTGAGGTAAAAGCTGCAGTGCCATGTCTTTAAAAGCACTGGTAGGCCCATGCCACAATTCGAGTACTGATACCCCCTCGCTTAAAGAAACAACCGGCGCAATAGCGGCATGATCAAATTTTTTGCTATTATAGGCGGCCTTCAGGCAACTTTCAATTTCAGAAGCGCTGTAATCATCTAGAAACAGCTTAAGAATTTCAGCGGCTCTTTGATGGTAATCAAGACCCACTAATTTATCCAAAAACGTTTTTTCTAAACAAGGCACTACTTCCGGCACCAATAGACCGCCATCCGGAGCCATTCCGGTTTTGATTGCTGCGGCTGCCGAAAAACTGTCGTTACCGCCCCGAGTACTAATATACATAAATAGCACACATCCTTCGCTAAAATTCACCTTATCTTACTCAAGTACCTAGGG
>JAGGAE010000005.1 GCA_017889725.1 Bacillota bacterium
AATTAACACATAGGCAAACGCCGGCCCGCTGCCAGATAACCCGGTTACAGCATCCATCGCGTTCTCACTTACCACTACCGCCCGCCCAACAGAAGAAAAAATACTTAGGGCCAGTTCACCCATATCAGGCGTAGCCGCCTTTCCCAGAGCAATGGCCGACATCCCGGCTGACACGGCTACCGGGGTATTGGGCATAACCCGTATAATAGGTACGCCTGACAGTTTTTCTTCTAATACAGCAAGAGTAATCCCTGCAGCGATGGAAATTGTCACCGTGTTACGCGAAACCGCGCCGGAAATTTCATCTAATACCCCTTGGATTACTTGCGGTTTTACGGCCAAAATCAAAATATCGGCTTGCCTTACTACTGACAGACTATCATAAGTTGTGGCAACTTTATAGTTATCGGCTAAATAAGCCAAACGATCTTTAGATACATCGCTAACGCTGATTTGCCCGGCTTCCACTAGCTCAGCAGCCACCAACCCCCGAATCAGCGCCTCCGCCATCGCTCCGCCGCCTATAAAACTTATCTTCTTATCTTTTAGCATATATTCCTCCTAGTTTCGGCGGTCTAAATAGCATTTATTTTTTGTTGCCCCAAGGGATAAACGATCTATCATTCTCTTCTCTAGAGCTATAACTAACATCTACATTATTAGGCGCACATAAGAAGATGTGGTTTCCTATCTTCTGGATACTGCCACTTAACGCATACGTGGTTCCGCTGACAAAATCAATCATCCGTTTCGCCACATCCGCATCGGTGTTCTCCAAATTAACCACAACCGGCTTGCGGCTTTTTAAATGCTCAGCCACATGCTGTGCATCATCAAAAGATACTGGTTCCACTACCATGACTTTCACCTGTTTAGCAGCAGTAGGTAAATTTACCAGATTACCTTTTTTCGCTCTGGGTTCAGCATCCTCATGATGAACAGCCATTTCTTCTTCCCCAACTTCTTCCGTTTCTAAAAGTCCAAGTCCGCCCCAAACCTTTTCCATAAATTTCATTGCTATACCCCCCACTTAATAATTACGCGAACCAAAAATTCCTGTTCCAACTCTGATTAAATTCGCACCCTCTTCTATCGCCACGGCATAGTCATTCGTCATTCCCATCGAAAGCCACTCCATATGAGTATTCGGAATATTTGCGGCCTTAAGCTTACTAAACCATCGATATAATTCCTTGAAGATAGGCCTGGCCTCTTCAGCATCCTCATAGTACGGTGCTATAGTCATAAGTCCGCACAACCGTACATGCTCAAGCAAACTCGCTGTTTGTGTAAGTTCAAATAACTCATCCGGCCTTATCCCAAACTTTGTATCTTCGTCAGCTACATTAACCTGAATGAGTATATCCTGGCGTTTACCCATTTTGCCAGCTATTCGATTAATTTCTTCAGCCAGCCGTTGGCTGTCTACTGAATGGATTAAATCAAACTGTTCTACGGCTTGACGAACTTTGTTAGTCTGCAAATGGCCAATCAAATGCCATTCGACAGTATGTCCTATTTTTTCCGCTTTGGATAGCGCTTCCTGAACCCGGTTTTCCCCTATAGCTTGCATTCCGCAAGAAATTGCTTCACAGGCTAGCTCAGCGGGGTGATTTTTGGTAACAGCAACAAGCTTCACTGTATTGCCGGTTCCGGTAAGTGACAACTCCCTCCGGGACAGCGCCGCCCTTATTTGATCTTGGATACTGTTTATGTTTTCAGCAATTATCATGGATAAATCCTCCACTGCCATTATTATTCGCTCATTTATAGTTTTCTCCTCTTATGTTATGGTATTATTATACTTTTTTATGTTTCTATTAATCAATAGTCCAGGCGGCTAAGAACACTATATTTACTGGTTTTTTCTATTTTTTTTATTACTGGCGCGAGATGTAAAATGAGACCCTAGTCCTATTCTCATAAACAACCAATTTTACTCCCCCTCTCCGCGAAACTACAAAATAATACAGGTACTTGATAACGCTCTGATAAGTTGTTACCATTAATCTGTATGTAAACTTTTCCCCAGCTTTGCCTTAAGTTTTTATTGTACTATTTCAGGAGGCTTGATTGCAGCATGACTAATACATTATCCAATCCAATACATAACCCCTGGCTTATACTGACAGTTACTGCTACCGGAACTTTTATGGCAACACTTGATGCTGGCATTGTCAGTGTAGCCTTGCCTACCATTACTGCCAGCTTTCAAGCTGATTTACCTCTGGCCCAATGGGTAGTATCGGCGTATCTCTTAGTCATTTCGAGCTTATTGCCTATTTTTGGCCGGGCGGGAGATATGTACGGACACCGTCTTGTTTATACGAGCGGCTTTGTTGTGTTTACGGTAAGTTCCATTGCCTGCGGTCTTTCTCATAGCATAGGCTCACTTATAGCTATGCGTGTCTTACAGGCCATTGGCGCTTCTATGCTTATGGCAAACGCCCCCGGAATTGTCGCCCGCGCATTCCCCCCTTCTCTTCGCGGCCGCGCCTTAGGCATAAACGGCACAGTAGTAGCCTTAGGCAGTATGACCGGGCCGGGCCTCGGCGGATTACTAGTCGGCACTTTGGGATGGCAATCCATTTTTTTTGTCAATATTCCCGTGGGTATCGCCGGAATTATGCTGGCGCGAATATTTTTGCCATCTGGTGAAAAAAAGCATGACGAAACCTTTGATTTTAAAGGTGCCGCTTGCTTTTCTCTGGGTATTTGTATTCTCCTCTTAGTCCTGTCTCACGGAGTAGACTGGGGCTGGACCTCCTTTTATGTAAAAGCCGGCTTTACCGTCTCCATTTTATCCTTCTTTTTATTTTTTCACATAGAAAAGCGGACGGAACATCCTATGATTGATTTATCTTTATTTCGCATCCGCCCCTTTCTGGCAGGCAACTTGTCTGGGTTGCTGTCCTTTATGGCCGTGTTTTGCAATTCCATTATGCTTCCTTTTTATCTCAGCACCGTTCTTCAGCTCTCGCCAACCCAAATCGGCCTACTCATCACGCCATTCCCTTTAATCATGGCGGTAACCGCACCATTTAGCGGATACTTGTCTGATAAGATAAGTCCGGTCATTCTAACTACCGGCGGCCTGGCAATCACAACAGCAGGATTATTAGTCCTATCGACATTAGGAACAACAACCTCACTCTGGCAAATTGCCATTATGCAAGGTGTACTCGGCCTCGGCAACGGGTTCTTTCAGGCCCCTAATAATAATAGTGTAATGAGTTCGGTGCCCCAGAGCAAAACTGGCATTGCAGGCAGTATAAACGCTTTGATGCGTAATCTCGGCATGGTGACCGGAACGGCAGCAGCCGTTTCCGTTTTTGAAAACCACCGTCGTTATTTACTGGCCGACATCGCCCAACCAGATCATGTGCAAACCATTGCCGCCTTTTTATCTGGATATCATTCAGCCTTACTGGTTGGCGCTGCCTTCGCCGCGATAGGCGCATTTATATCCCTCAACCGCAAAGCCCACTTTGCCCCCAATAAATAAAAAAGATTAAATAATAAGCGCAATGCAACTACACTTTTTTTGGCAGTTGCTTGCGCTTATTTACTCTACCCCAATTCAAGAACATTTTATGCACATTGCTCCGAATTGTTGCCGTTCAGTAACCGGCGGAACTCTTGACCATCCAAATTTTCACATACCAAGAGCAGTTCAACGGTTTTTAACAACACTGAAGCATACTGGTTTAAAATATCCTGCACCCGATTTTCGGTTTTTTGAAAAATAGTCACAATCGCCGAATGCAACAAATCTTTCGGCAAATCATCCGGTGAAACAATCCCTAATTCAGACATACCTCCATGCACAATCTTGCGAGCCAAGTCAGCCGCCTGCTGAAAGTCACTCGATGCCCCGGTACTGCGGTTTCCGAGTATAATCTCCTCCGCAACTGCTCCGGCAAGAGCTACCGCAATTCGTGCTTCGAGATAATCACTAGTATATAGATACAAGTCTTCGCCCGGTGACTGACGAACATATCCTAAAGCTTTCCCCCGGGCCGAAACATTGACACTGGCAACCGATCCCGGCTGAACGACCTCGCTCACTATGGCATGTCCGGCTTCATGAACCGCGATCCGGTGTTTTTCGGATTTTCCTGGCAGTCGGTCCAACTTTTCTCCCATAATGACCTTGTCAATCGCTCCTGCAAGATGATCCATTGTTATTTGATTTACCCCGTCCCGGAGCGCCATTATCGCCGCTTCATTCACCAGACTTTCGAGATGCGCTCCTGAAAATCCGAAGGTCGCTGTAGCAATCTCCTCTAAAGAGACCTCTACTGCCAGGGGTTTATTACGGGTGTGAAGCTTAAGGATGTGATACCTCCCACTCCGGTCCGGCAAATCCACTTGAACCTGACGGTCAAACCGCCCTGGACGCAGTAAGGCAGGATCCAGCATGTCTGCTCGGTTGGTTGCCCCAATAACTAAAAGACGGATATCGTCATTCTCTGGCATGCCGTCCATCTGAACTAATAACTCATTCAGCGTTTGATCATACTCTAAGTGCCCGGAATTCTGTCCCCTTTTTCCCCCTAAAACTTCAATCTCGTCAATAAAGACCACTGCACTGGGTTTTCCTAGCTTTTTTGCCAAAGAGCGGGCCTGCTTAAATAACTGTCTAACCCGCTGAGCGCCTACGCCCACATACATCTCCACAAACTCCGAACCGCTTGCGGCGACAAAAGCAGAATTGGTAAACTGCGCAGCGGCTTTGGCTAACAGGGTTTTTCCGGTTCCCGGCGGCCCATTGAGCAGTAAGCCTTTCAACGGACGAATGCCCAACTCACGGATGGCTTCCGCATTGGCAATAAAATGTAACGCCTCTATCAGCTCATTTTTAGCAACCTCTTGACCACCGATATCCTCAAAGGCCACCGTGCTTTCCCCTTTAGGTTTTTCAAAAACCGCAAACGATTTTCCGCCTGGACGTATGTTACCAAAATAAAACAACGCCCCAGCCACACCGGCAATGAAAAATAACGGCCACAAGTTAACTCCCTGCCATATCAAAAAGAAAATCAGCCCTGTTCCTATTCCTAAACCATACTCTATGCACCGCATCACTTCACCTCCTGATCTGCGCTTGTCCGGGGTACTACCGAGTACAGTGCAGCCTGCCCGTGAGTAAGCGATACATACATATATTTACTGTCCACATACACCTTTGCCTCTACTTGACTAGCCGCCGCCCTTGTCTTAACCGCTTCGGCCATCGCTGAAAACTTACCGGTTACCACCGCTTCCTGCACATAATAATGAGTATCATAATAGACTTTTTCCAATTCCGGAGTCCGACGGTCCTTTAATATGACCGAAAAAGGCTTACGCCCTAACACATTTTGACTTACTGATAAAATCTCATTATATGTTTTCTGCAAATCACTCACCTCTCCGAGTGAAACCACGATTACTGGCCGGTCAGCATTTTTACCGATATTTGACCATGTTACTTCCTCAACGCCAGCAATGCCCTGAATGCCTTTATCCAGCGGTTGCACTACCCCGTATTTACTCCATAACTGCTGGGCAGATACCAGTACCACGACAGTGACTAACAGGGCAGTTAAATATCTCACCCATTTATTGTCATTCCAAGTCATGTTTCTCCTCCCCGCGTCATTTAGTTAACATAATTATAACATTCATCCTCCATTTAGAAAACTTGTACTAATTGGCATAAAATTTGATGATGAGCTCATACTATATCTGAGTTAAAATCAACCCTGATAATACTTGATTTGAAAAGTTGAAAGGAGGGTATTTTTTGGACAGAGCGGCATTAATTTTAGTCATTGTTGGTGCATTCAACTGGTTGCTGGTGGGACTCTTCCAGTATGACCTTGTCGCCAGCCTGTTTGGCGGACAATCTTCACTTATCAGTCGAGCCATATATACCTTGGTTGGACTATCCGGGGTATGGACCATTTCCCTACTGTTCCGGGAACGGGATAAAGCGTAACCGTTGCCTAACAATAGGGCCGCAGCTATATACTTCACAGTAGAACACAAAATGGCTGTCCTCAATAAAATTGAGACAGCCATCACTTATGTTTATAATTCTTTACTTAAAAACTATTTTCGCCTTCCATCCAGTTCTTTGAATAAATCCGTCGGAGTTAATTTGTGGTAAACTAAAAGTACAAGACAATGATACCAAAGATCTGCCATTTCGTAGAGAATCTCAGATTGACTGTTGTTTTTAGAAGCAATAATAGTTTCAGCCGCTTCCTCCCCTACTTTTTTAAGTATTTTGTCTTGCCCTTTATTAAATAAATAGGTTGTATAGGAACCTTCCGCCGGATTTTCCTGGCGATCTTTTATTACTCTAAACAGTTCATAGATGATACTGATCGGTAATTTTTCCCCCTGATTTATTCCCACACTTTCGACTTTCCGGCTGAAACACGAATACGTGCCCTCGTGACAGGCCACTCCGGTTTGATCCACCTTTACCAGCAGGGTATCTCCATCGCAATCATAATACAATTCACGTACCTTCTGAATATGCCCGGATGTTTCTCCCTTATGCCAGAGAGCCTGACGACTACGGCTAAAAAACCAGGTTTCACCGCTTTCCATCGTTTTTTCAAGCGATTCTTTGTTCATATAGGCTAACATGAGAACTTCACCGCTTGCCGCATCTTGAACAATAGCCGGAATTAGACCATCCTTGTTAAATGTAATATGCTCCATACTCATAGTCTTACCTCCACTCCTCTGGATCGTAAATACTCCTTAACCTGACGTACAGTAAACTGGCCGTAGTGGAAAACAGACGCCGCCAGTACAGCATCGGCCTTTCCTGTCGTAAGCACTTCATAAAAATGCTCCATTGTGCCAGCGCCTCCGGAAGCAATTACCGGGACCGCTACCATCTCGGAGACAGCGGCTGTCAGTTCGAGATCATATCCATCCTTGGTGCCGTCTTTATCCATGCTGGTCAAAAGGATTTCCCCAGCCCCCATTTGAGTAGCCCGGCACACCCATTCCAACACATCAATTCCAGTCGGCGTACGACCACCGTTAATGAAAACTTCCCATTTACCCGAGCCGACCTTTCTGGCGTCAACTGCCAATACAATGCATTGACGACCAAAGCGTTTGGCCCCTTCCGCTAACAGCTCTGGATTTTTTACCGCTGCTGTGTTCAAAGATACTTTATCCGCTCCGGCCTTTAACATCTTGCGAATGTCCTCGACGGTGCGAATACCGCCGCCAACGGTAAGGGGAATAAACACATTGGAAGCAGTCCCCTTAACTACCTCGACCATAGTATCGCGTTCTTCAGCAGAAGCAGTTATATCCAAAAAAACCAGTTCGTCGGCAATTTCTTGATCGTAGACTGAGGCCAGTTCTATAGGATCGCCAGCATCGCGCAATCCGACAAAGTTAGTGCCTTTCACTACCCGGCCATCTTTGACATCAAGGCATGGGATAATCCTCTTAGTATACACTAGTTTTGACCTCCCTTCGCGACTTGTATCGCCTGGGTCAGGCTGACCGCTCCGGTGTAAAGTGCTTTGCCGACAATAACGCCTTCCACCCCGTCTTCCCGAGCCTCTTTCACCGCAATAATATCTTCGATGCTGCTGACTCCTCCCGAGGCGATCACCTTAATGCCGGTTGTTTTTGCCAGACTGCGGGTTGCCTTCACATTTACGCCGGTTAGCGTGCCATCGCGGGAAATATCCGTATAAATAATCCGGCTAACGCCAACTCCGGCCATACGTACTGCCAAATCTTCCGCGCCGATTCCGCCGGATTCCCCCCAGCCTTCCACCGCTACCTGCCCGTTGCGAACGTCAATGCCCACTACAACTTGCTCCTGAAATTGGGCGCAAGCGCTTTCCACAAGTGCAGGCTGTTTAACTGCTACCGAGCCTACTATAACCCGGGATATTCCCACGTCCAAAAGCATCTTAATATTATCCAGCGTCCTTATACCACCCCCGATTTGAACGGGAATATCGATAGCCCGGGTAATGGCCTTTACCACATTGAGATTTACCGGTTTACCGGCCAACGCCCCGTCCAAGTCAACAACGTGCAGGTATGTTGCACCCTCTTCTTCCCAGCGCAATGCCATATCTACCGGATTGTCGGCAAACACTGTTTCCGCATCAAATCGGCCTTCCGTAAGACGGACGCATTTTCCGCCTCGAATGTCAATTGCCGGAAATATTATCATGATGCCAGCTCCTTAAAGTTCTGTAGTATTTTTAAACCGACTTCGCCGGACTTCTCAGGATGAAATTGCACTGCATGCACATTGCCCTTTGACACAGCCGCCGTCAGTGCTTCCCCATAGTCGGTAACTGCGGCAATAATGGAACGGTCAAGAGGCACTGCATGATAACTGTGCACAAAGTATACATAGGCTGATTCCGGAAGTCCGTTAAAAAGCAAGCTTTCCTTAGGATAGCACAAACTATTCCACCCCATATGCGGAATCTTAAGTCTCGGCGCATTTATTTTTCGTACCATCCCGGAAAAAACCCCTAACCCCGCTACACCAGGGTCCTCTTCACTACCTTCGAACAGCAATTGTTCCCCCAGGCAAATACCAAGAAAAGGGACACCTCTCCCGATAACGTCCCGTATGACATCCACCAAATGATATTCTTGTAAATTTTTCATACAGTCGCCAAAGGCCCCAACACCTGGCAACACCACTTTATCCGCGCCCATAATTACTCCGGCATCACTGGTAACAATCACTTCACTGCCCAACTTGATAAACGCTTTCTCCACGCTATGAAGATTGCCCATACCATAGTCAATAATTGCAATCATACTTTATCCCCCTACAGACTGCCTTTCGTCGACATCACTCCCACAATACGCTCATCAACAGTGACTGCATCGGCTAATGCTCTGCCCACGGCTTTATAAATTGCTTCTGCAATATGGTGCGCATTTTTACCAGCCAAGAGCTTAACATGCACCGTTAGCCCTGCGTGAGTGACAATCGCCCGTAAAAACTCTTCCGTCAGTTCCCCTTCGTACTCTCCCATCGTAACCCGTGGTATGTCGGCATCAAAAACCAGAAAAGGCCGACCACTGATGTCCACGACAACCATCGCCAGCGCCTCATCCATAGGAACAAACGCGGTTCCATAGCGCCGGATACCGTTTTTTTCACCCAGCGCTTCTTTAATGGCCTGGCCTAATACAATACCAGTATCTTCTACTGTATGATGCCCATCAACAACAATATCGCCAACAGCTTTTACCGTTAGGTCAAACAGTCCGTGTTTCGCCCAAAGCGTTAACATATGGTCAAAAAATCCGATACCTGTAGATATAGTACCCTTACCGGAGCCGTCTATATCCAAAGATACCATGATATCGGTTTCTCCAGTTTTGCGCTCTACTTTGGCCTTTCGTTCCATGAACAACCCCCCCTTATCCATTCACCCGTCATTATAATCCATTCTTCCTTATCCGTATGGCATTGGCATGGGCGACAAGACCCTCTGCCTCGGCCAAATGAATAATATCACCACTCGCAGCAGCAAGCGCTTCTTTTGTATAGGAAATAATGCTGGAACGCTTCATAAAGGTTTCCACATTCAGTACGGAGTAAAAACGAGCCGTACCACCTGTCGGAAGTACATGATTAGGTCCCGCAAAGTAATCTCCCAACGGTTCTGGCGAATAGGCTCCCAAAAAGACAGCCCCGGCATGCCGGACATAGGGGAGTAGACGAAATGGATCGGCGGTAAGTATCTCCAAATGCTCGGGTGCCGATAAATTAGCCAGCTCCATAGCAGAAACTAGCGTATCGGTAATTAGTATTAATCCATTTCGTTCTATCGCCGCACTGGCAATGTCCCGTCGTGGAAGCTGCGCCAGTTGCTTTTGCACTTCCTCAGCTACTCTCTCCGCCAGAATCCTGTCATCAGTAATGACAATACTAGATGCTAACACATCATGCTCAGCCTGGCTGAGCATGTCGGCGGCAACATACTCCGGATCAGCCGTTTTATCAGCAACAATTAATATTTCACTGGGACCGGCTAACATGTCTATATCGCAGTGCCCATATACAGCCTTTTTTGCTAAGGTTACAAAGATATTGCCCGGACCGGTTATCTTGTCAACCTTAGGAAGAGATGTTGTCCCAAACGCTAGGGCGGCAACAGCCTGCGCACCGCCAGCCTTGTAGACCCTACTAACGCCGGATAGTCGGGCAGCAGCAAGCACATTGGGATTTACGCTCCCATCCCGAGAAGGAGGAACTACCATAACAATGTCTTCCACCCCGGCTACCGCAGCCGGCACGGCATTCATAATAACCGAAGAAGGATAGGCGGCGGTTCCGCCTGGTACATACAAGCCGACCCGTTCCAATGGTATACAGTTTTGTCCCAAAATTGCGCCATGTTCCCGATAAGTAAGCCAGGATTTCGGCAACTGTTCGGCATGATAACGCTGGACATTTTCAACTGCCCGGGTAAGGGCTTCAAGAGTGGCACTATCCACCGAAGCCAGCGCAACCTTAAACTCAGCCTCACTAACAAAAAGCTCATCCGCTTTCAGGTTGACACCATCAATGAGTTGAGTGTAACGCACCACCGCTTCATCGCCGTTTGTCCTCACATCAGCCACAATTTTATCTACCACTTCGGCCGCCGTCAAATCCTGACCAAAGGTCTGTCTGATGCGTTCCCGCGCTCCCGTCCCTAACGTAACGGCATCAAACGGAGGTTTTTTTAGCAGTTCCCTAATTTTTTCCCGTCCTAACTTATCTGCATCAATGACTCTCATTTCAGGCCCCTCTTTTCAACCAGTGTCCTCATGTCTTCTTTCAATTTATTAATGCGATCAAATTTCATTTTAAAACTAACACGATTGGCAATTAACCTTGCTGTCGCTTGGTGAATGCGGGCCACCTCCACCAACTTATTCTCTTTTAACGTACGACCTGTCTCAACCAGGTCGACAATCATCTCCGCCAATCCAACAATTGGAGCCAATTCAATGGATCCGTTGAGTTTGACAATTTCTGTTTGAATACCCTCATCATGAAAAAATCGCTCAGCAATTTTCGGATACTTTGTTGCCACTCGCATATGGGCATAATCCTGAACATTCTCCCCCGCAAGACGCTCTGGTACCGCCAGCACCATCCGGCAGAGACCGAATTTCAAGTCTAGAAGCTCAAATACGTCCTTATCTTCTTCTAAAAGAACATCTTTACCGATAATACCTATGTCCGCCGCTCCATATTCTACATAAGTTGGCAAATCCGCCGTTTTCGTAATTATAAACCTAATCTTCAACGTGTCATTCGCTATCACCAGTTTACGCGAATTCTCACTGAGACCTTCCGCTGTATATCCCACTTCAGCCAGCATTTCTGCAGCCGGTGAAAATAGTTTACCTTTTGGTAAGGCAATGGTCAAAAAATCCATATCACTGGATGTCATTATCTTCCCTCGCTTTAGTGTTTTAAAGTATTAGCGTGTTAATATTTACTATAATACCGCTGATAATTCGATATGTCAATCGGTAATTTAATTTTAAAAACAGGACTGGCCTTAAAGCGCCCAGTCCTGTTGCTATAATCATGCCTACTTTATTTAGTGCAAATCATCCGCTTGCCTTAAAAGGTTAAGCTCCACAGGGTCATTTTGTCTGGGCATTGCATGATGTCTTCGCACAATATCAATTACATTTTCCTTAGTGCCAATGCTTTGTAAAAAATCAACACTACGCTCCGGATGATGGAAATATATGTATACTGCATGACGGATGTTCGCAATTTTTCCGCCACGCCCGTACCGACCCCAATGTTTTGCCCGTTCAGAGAATAGTTTATGGATAAGTACCGTAATGATCTTATCCCACGTACTGACATCTCCACGCCGCTTACCCACATCATGAAGCAATGCACAGCGTACCAAAAGTCCGGCATCCACCGCTCCTTTATAAGCTAGAGCCAATTTCTGAGCGGTGTATGCCACATTAAGGGCATGACGCTGATCAGGCAGGTTCATACTATAAAACAGCTGTTCTTCCCGCGCATTCAGATGTTGGCCGATAAACGCACGATCCTCCGGGCTTACCTTAGCAGTAAAAGCGGCAACCACTTGTTTAACCCTATTTAGCATCGTCAGCCCTGACATATACTAATTCGTTGTAGTCACGCGCCAAGCGGCTTTTTTCCGCCTCTTGCCGGTCTTGCGGCTTTAACGCCAGCTCTACTGTCCGTCCATCCCTGCGATATTTAGCAGTTAGGCTAATTGCTTGATCTTGCGCACCCGCTTCCCAGGCCACGTATAGATCTTTACTTACCGCAGACGGCGTTATTCCTTGACGTTCCAGCGCTAGCATAACCCGTTCAATACCAAGAGCAAAGCCCGTAGCCGGACTGTCGCCGCCAAAAGCCGCCACCATCTTATCATAACGGCCACCGCCACAAAGCGGGAAGCCCAGTCCTGCTGTATATCCTTCAAAAACCATGCCGGTATAATAATTAAAGTCTCGTATTAAACCAAGATCAATTTTAACATATTGCTCTAAACCGTAACTTGCGATCAACCGCTGAATCTCGGTGAGGTTTTCCAAAGCGGCGCGACTGACAGGGTTTTTAACCGCTTTATATACTTGGCCAATGACTTCCTGCCCGCCCTGAAGAAGTGGGATTTCCTTAATAAGTTTTTGGGTTTCTTCATCCAAACCGCTTGCCGCTAAACTTTCCTCAAGCCCTACTAAATCCCGGCTTACAATACATTTTTTTATTCGCTGCCGATCATTGACGCTAAGGGTAACTTCCTCGGTTATTCCATTAATAAACCCTACTTGGCCGATACTTATTTGAAAGTTTTCGAGTCCGGCTTCCCTCATTGCTTCTACCGCAAGGGCGATAATCTCGGCATCACCATTGGCACCCGGTGCACCCAAAAGCTCCACCCCGGCCTGGTAAAATTCACATTGCCGCCCGGCTTGCGCTTGTTCGTGGCGAAAAACATTAGTTAAATAAAACAGCCTGAGCGGCAGACTGCTATCTTTTAGCCGGGTTGCCGCTACTCTTGCCATAGGTGTAGTCATATCCGGTCGCAGTGCTAATATACTATTATTATTATCAAAGAATTTAAATAGATCCTGACCATAATCCGTTGCCGAACTGGTGGTAAGCGTTTCTAGGTATTCAAAAGTCGGAGTAACCACCTCATCATAACCCCAGCAAGAAAAAAGGCCGGCCAATGAATTTTCCATCACTCTTTTTTGTTTTGCTTCCTTGGGTAAAAAATCACGGGTACCATATGGAATTCTAGGTAAAAATCCGTTACTCATTCTTGTTCCTCACCATCCAGCCGAGCTAAAATTGTTTTGTATCCATCAGCACCATAATATAAACAGCGTTTCACCCGGCTGATGGTAGCCGTACTGGCCCCGGTCTGATCAACAATGTCTTCATATGTATGACCATGTTTAAGCATACGGGCCACTTCTAGCCGTTGTGCCAGCGCTCTCAATTCACTGACAGTCGAAATATCCTCGAAAAACTGATAACACTCCTCTTGCGAATTCAACATCTGTATCGCTCGAAATAATTGATCAGTAAGAGAATCTTTCAACTTAGGATTGATCGTCATAATATTCGCTCCTTTATGCGGTTCCATGTGGTTATAGTTATTCGCTGTTTCTTTGCCTCTTTCCTGCATTATTTCTTTCATTCTTTAATTTACGAAAATATTGATTCTTCCCAGGAGGTCAAAAATGCGCTTTTGTTCTATATTTTTAGTACTTTTGTCCATTTTTATCCTATCCGGCTGTTCCAAGCAGCCATCTCAGCCGGTTGATCTAAAAATAGGCGTAACACCCGGACAACATTCTGCAATTTTAAAAGAAGTAGAAAAGGTAGCCAGAAACCGTGGCCTTTCCATTGAGCTTGTCGAATATACCGACTATCTCGCCCTTAATCAAGCACTTGCCCACGGAGATATTGATCTAAATAGTTTTCAGCCTGAAGCCTATTTAACGGAAATCGCCCGCAGCCAGCACTACAACATTAGGCCTATTGCAAAAACAATCATTCATCCCATAGGGATATACAGCAAAGTATATCATAACCTTTCGCAAATAGAGTCAGGAGCAACCCTTGCCTTACCTAATGATCCCGTTAACCAAACCCGCGTGTTATTACTTCTGGAAAAAGCCGGTCTGCTAACGCTTCGCCACAACGCATCTTCCACGCCTATGCTTGAGGATGTTATTTCAAACCCGCTTACTTTACGTTTTAAGGAGTTAAATGCCAACCACACGGTAGAAGCTTTAGAAACCTGTGAATTGGCGGCAATCAGCGCCGGTTATATAGCAAACGCTGGTCTTGTGCCGATGCGAGACGCTTTGCTGTTTGAAGATGCCTCAAGTCCTTATACACATGTTCTCGCCGCCAGGATAAATGATGCCAACCCGGCATTACAAAGATTGGTTGATGCTTATCACTCTCCGCCAGTTAAAGACTTTATTAACAAAACTTACCAAGGAAGCTTACAAGCTTGCTGGTAAAATCTCTCAGACCTGTAGCAAGCTGTCTATTGCTATTACTCCCTATCTAACGTATAATGAGATTAAGTTAAATAACATATGTAACCAGCCCGTAATAGGGGGAAAAGAGGTGCTTCCATTGGATAATGATTTCACTACTTCCCCACCACCTGAATGCTTTGACCCGTTGGAAGATTCAATGGACCTGACCTGGGATCCTCAGTTTGATATATCATTTTAGCTGCGCTCTGGACTGGACGCGTCTCTTAAATAAAAGGCCGACACTTTTTAGTGTCGGCCCTTTTATTACTTTTTTCATTTATTCCATAATTGTATGTGAGGCGGAGCCTCCTTTATCATGTTTCACTGGTTTTAGCCATACGGCAAAGATTAAACAACTAAAAGTTATCCATACCAAGCAATAGAAAGCATCATCAAAGGCAAATACATACGACTGCTGCTGGACTATACCGCTAACAAGCGCCAACGCCTTGGCATGCGCAACTCCCGCTGCACTGCCCGCCTTAACATAGATTTGCTCCCCATATTTTATAATAGTGCCCGATGCCTGAGATGCTATATTTATATGCTCCGCATTATATGCCAAATTGACATATAAGCGATTTTGCAACAGTGTGGTTAAAACAGCAATTCCCATTGAACCGCTGACCTGACGAATTACATTATTTACAGAAGAAGCCCGGCTGATTTTAGAAAGTGGTACATTATTCATCCCCAATACCGAAACAGGCATCATAAACAGCCCCATCCCAATACCGCGGACCACTAAAATAATCTGAACAGCAGTCACACTCGTATCCATATCCATAAACATTAAAGGCAAAGTCCCAACAGACAAAATGATAATACCAAGCAGCACCAACGGTTTTGCCCCTATACGGTCCGCAAGCCGCCCAGCCAATGGCATTGTTATACCTGCGGCAATAGAGGATGGCAACATAATCAAGCCGGTCTGCATGGCCGAATAACCGCGCAAATTCTCGAGAAACAGCGGCATAAGAAAAATGCCGCCATATAAGGCCACCGTTCCCACAAAAGATACCAACATGCTTAAAGTGAAATTGCGATCCTTAAACAAAGACAAATCAACAATAGGATTATCATGAGAAAGCTCAATCACCACAAACAAGGATAAATTAGCAACGGCCAGATAAAACAATGTAAGAATATACCCGGAAGTCCACCCTTCGTCCTGTCCTTTGGTAAGAGCTAACAAAAGGCAAAACAGTCCCACGGCAGATGTTATAAGCCCCCAATAATCAAACTTACCGCTTTGGCGCAAATCGCTTTCCTTTAGGACTAAAGCTGCCAGAAAATATCCTACGATACCAATCGGAATATTAATGGTAAAAATAAGCCTCCAGTCCCAATACTCAACCAAATATCCGCTAAGCGTCGGACCAATAGCCGGGGCAACCATCGCGGATATACCCCAGATACCCAGCGCTAAATTCCGTTCTTTAAGAGTAAACGAATTATACACAATGGTCATGGTCACCGGTATAATTACACCGCCGCCAACTGCTTGCAGCACCCGGAAAGCAATCATTGAATTGTTGCTCCAGGCCATACCGCACAAAGCGGAACCCAGCGTAAAAATCGCCAAACTCAAAAGATAAATGCGGCGCGTCCCTATCGTATCGCACAAAAACCCAGTTATTGGCTGCAACACACCCATAGTCAACATATACGCCGTCAATATCCACTCTGCTTTAGTGGTGTCTACCGAAAAGACCGCCATCATTTTAGGCAGCGCAATGTTAACAATACTGGTATCCAAAATACTCATAAACCCGCCAATAATTGTAACCCCAAGCGCCCACCATTTATATTTTGCGTCAGGGATGTCCAGTCGAGGAATATTTATCACTAGACTACCCCCTATTATTTCACATGAATTTTAACATAAACCGACATACCCGGGCGGAATATCACCGAACTTTCTTCCGGTAATGTTATCTTAATAGGTATCCGCTGAGTCACTTTAGTAAAATTATTGGATGAGTTTTCGGTAGGAACTAAAGCAAACACGGAGGAAGCCGCTGAGCCTATCTCAGAAACTTTTCCAGAGAAACTTTGACCTGGATACCCGTCAATGGTGTACTCTACCTCTTGACCGAGCTGCACTTTGCCAATATACGTTTCTTCCAACCGGGCGTTAACCCATAGATCAATGTCGCTAACTACGCTAAACAAGGCCTGACCGGCGGCAACAACTTCACCGACATTGACATTTTTTAATGCTACAATGCCATCCACCGGTGCCACGATTTGAGTGTCACCATTTTTAATATCGATAGCCGCCAGATTCGCCTCAGCCTGTTTAACCTGAGCCTCAGCCGCTCGGATAATTTCTTCCCTCGGACCGGATACAGTAAGACTAAGCGACTGATTTGCCGCATTACAAGATTCCTGAGCAACCTGATACGCCGCTAAAGCGTTATCGCGCTGCGCCGCACTTACCACACCATCATTATATAACTTTTCCAAGCGTCGATAATTCTTTTCCGCATTTTCTAAATTGGCTTGCGCTTGACCTACTCCTGCCTTTGATTGCGAAATTTCCTGCGGTCTCGCTCCGGTAGTAACCTCATCATATTTCGCCTTTGCCGCTAGTAGAGCAGCTTCCGCCTGAGCTCTTTGTGCCAAAATATCTTCCGGATTAAGGCGAACCAACACCTGTCCTTTTTTTACTTTATCACCTTCAGCAACTAATACTTCGCCTACTTTTCCCGATATCTTGCTGCTAACACTCACAATGGTTCCGCTAATCCTGGCATCGTCGGTAGTAATATAGCGTGAGCTATAGTACCAGAACCAACCTCCCCCACCAAGGCCAATAATTAACAATACTGCAATCAACGCAACAACAAGTGTACGTTTTTTACTATTTTCCTTACTGCTCATCTTACTCTCCTTTTGTGACTGTTCAGTCATATATAGTCAAACTACTGCTGCTTTTATTGCCGCATGATACCATGAAAAAATAAATTAGCAATATTACGAACGGTCAACTCCATATCTGTATCAACAAACTTGTGATACACCATCATCATAATGGTACTAAATAAGCTATAAGCAACATGAGTTATATTCATTGGATGAAATAGGCCCTGTTCCACGCCTTCACTAAGCACATTTTCTACACTACCCGCGATGTGCTGAAACCCATTCTTATAACGCTCTAACATTTCAGGCGTAAAATTAGATTGATTACTTTCACTTAAACCACGGACTTCATGAATAAATACCCGCCACAAATCAACATTTTCTATATAAAATGCTAAAGACAGCCGGATAATGTCTTCGATTTTAGCAGCAGGAGATAAATTTGACGAAGCTATCTTCTCTAAGGCTAAGGCAAACGGCTCTCCCCGTTCCTGAATGAGAGTGTAAAACAATTGTTCCTTATTATTAAAATAATTATAAACCGTCCCTTTCCCCGTATCGGCTAACGCAATAATTTCGTCAACGGTCGCCCGGTGATACCCTTTACGGGAAAAAACATCATAGGCAGCCTTAAGAATTTGCTGCCGCTTACTTTTGGAATCATCCAAACATTGGCCTTCTATCGCTGTTTGATGCATAGAGACCTCCCAAAATCAATTATGTTTATAATTATAGTAACACACCAACATCATGTCAACAAATGCTTTTCACTAATAATTAAATCCCGGCCTTTACGTAAGCTTCCGCTGCCGAGAGAACCGGGATTCCACACAATATCGTTAGTTATTATCGGGCCGCCCTACCGCTCGGTACGCTATATCCTTACGGTAGTGAACCTCTTCGAAATGAATTCTTTTTACAGCCGAATACGCCTTGTTCAATGCCTCCTGAATAGAAGCTCCGAGTCCGGTAACTCCCAAAACCCGTCCGCCGCTTGTAATGATATCTTGACCTCTGGCAGATGTACCTGCATGAAAAACAACTGCATTCTCCGACTCCGCCTCGCTAACACCTGTAATCACTTTGCCTTTCTGATAATCGCCGGGGTAACCGCCGGATGCCATAACGACACAAACCGCCGCATCATTTTTCCAAGTGACGGTACTATCTTTAAGCGTGCCGTCAATACAAGCCTCCATAATATAAGTAAGGTCACTATCCAGCAAAGGCAGTACAACCTGCGTTTCCGGATCACCGAAGCGGGCATTGAATTCTACTACCTTAGGACCATTCTCCGTTATCATTAATCCAGCATAAATGCATCCCTGGTATAGACAGTTCTCCTGCCGCAAAGCATCTGCCATTGGCTGAAGAATGCGCTCAACTACTTCGGTGAGAAGCGTAGGGGTTATGATCGGTGCCGGGGCGTATGCGCCCATACCGCCGGTATTCGGACCCCGATCCTGATCAAAAACCCGCTTATGATCCTGTGCGGCAAGCATCGGCACAACGGTTTTCCCATCAGTAAACGCCAGTAAAGAGGCTTCTTCCCCTGACATAAATTCTTCCACAACCACTTGGGCTCCTGCATTACCGAACGCTTGATCACACATAATCATATCCACCGCGCTCGTGGCTTCTTCCGTCGTCATAGCAACAACTACACCTTTTCCCGCAGCCAAGCCATCTGCTTTGACGACAATCGGCGCACCCTCTTTTTCTATGTAGGCTTTAGCCTTATCCGCATCTGTGAATACCGCATATTTCGCCGTAGGTATCCCGTATTTCCGCATCAAATCTTTGGCAAATGTTTTTGATCCTTCAAGTTGGGCTGCTTTTTTATCCGGTCCGAAAATTTTAAGACCGTTAGCGGTAAACAAATCAACAATTCCCTCCGTCAAAGGACCTTCTGGCCCTACAACGGTTAAATCAATTTTCTTATCAATAGCTAACTGACACAAACCCTGTAGATCTGAAACCGGTACGGGAACACATTCTGCCAGCTTACCAATCCCTGGATTGCCCGGAGCACAATAGATTTTTGTCACTCTCGGACTTTGAGCCAGTTTCCAGACAAGGGCATGTTCCCTTCCGCCACCGCCAATTACCAAAATACGCAAAATATCACCCCATTCTAACCTAGAAACCAACTACGACTTAATGTTTAAAATGCCTCATACCAGTAAAAACCATAGCAATTCCATGCTCATTCGCAGCAACGATTGATTCTTCATCACGAATTGATCCTCCAGGCTGGATAATCGCGGTCACACCAGCCTTAGCCGCAGTATCAATGGTATCCCTAAAGGGGAAATAAGCATCAGAAGCCAGTACTGCCCCAACCGCTTTATCGCCGGCCTGTTCCAGCGCAATCTTTGCCGCCCCGACCCGGTTCATTTGACCTGCCCCCACTCCCAGGGTCATATGGTTGCCTGCGACAACAATAGCGTTAGACTTAACATGTTTTACCACCTTCCACGCCAATAACAGCTGCTCCCATTCATCGGCACTCGGCGTACGATTCGTTACAATTTTCATGTCATCAGGCTTCGTATCCTTTGCGTCTGCATCCTGCACCAGAAGACCACCGGAAATTTTCTTCATATCCAACGCAGCCTGGTCCAGAGCAAACTCTGCTGCAAGCAGCCGGACATTTTTCTTTTTCGTCAACACTGCTAAAGCTTCTTCACTAAAGGATGGCGCAATCACTGCCTCCACAAATAGGCCGCTCATCTTCTCCGCTGTTTCGTTGTCGACGGGTCGATTGAGTGCTATGATGCCGCCATAGGCCGAAACAGGATCGGCCTCATAGGCCTTACTGTAGGCCTGACTAATGGCTGCTCCGATTCCCGTACCACACGGATTAGTGTGTTTAATAATGGCGGCTGCTGGTTCGGTAAAGTCATTAACAATAGCATACGCGGATTCCAAATCTACCAAATTATTAAAGGACAGTTCTTTGCCGTGCAGCTGGCGGGCTGTGGCTATACCGGGATTTGTAACATATTTTTCCCTGTAAAAAGCCGCCTGCTGATGAGGATTTTCACCATACCTTAAATCCTCCACTTTCTCATACACCAAATGTAGCGACTCTTTAAAACGTCCTTCCCCTGTCTGTTCAGCCAGATAACTGCTAATATATGCGTCATACTCAGCAGTATGATTAAAAGCTTCACGAGCAAGATTCATGCGCATGGCATGCGAAATTTCGCCCTCCTTGTCCAATTGTTCTAGCACTGTATTGTACCTTGCGGGATTAACTACAACCGTAACAAAAGCAAAATTCTTAGCAGCCGCGCGAATCATCGCCGGCCCGCCGATATCTATATTTTCTACCGCCTCCGCCAAAGTAACACCCGGTTTGGCTACCGTTTGGCGGAAGGGGTATAAATTAACTACGACCATATCAATACCACGAATATTATGCTCTTCCATGGCTTTTCTGTGTTCCTCATTATCACGGACCGCTAAAATACCGCCATGAATATAAGGGTTGAGCGTTTTAACCCGGCCATCCATAATTTCTGGAAATCCGGTTAGTTCACTGACATAAATGACAGGAATACCCGCTTCCCGCAGCACCTTCATCGTGCCGCCGGTTGAAATAATTTCCACTCCCTGTATGGAGAGGGCACGGGCAAACTCCACTACTCCGGTCTTATCTGACACACTGATAAGTGCCCGTTTAATTTTCATAACATAATCACCTACTTTACATTCTCGTCCGTAATTACCACTTGACGGCCATTTAGAGTTAGCCGACCCTTACAGTAAAGACTAATAGCCCGGGGATAGAGAACGTGTTCCACCTCTAAAATACGGGCCGCCAACGTTTCAGCCGTATCCGAACTTGCTACTGGCACAGCCTGCTGCAATATAATCGGACCTGAATCCATGCCTTCATCCACAAAATGAACGGTACAGCCAGACATTTTAACTCCGTACTCTATCGCTTGCTTTTGTGCATTTAGCCCTGGAAAAGATGGCAAAAGTGCAGGATGTATATTCATAATTTTCCCTGGATAGGCGCTGATAAAATCGCTGCCTAACAGCCTCATGAAACCGGCCAGAACCACAAGTTCAACATTATGCTCACAAAGCGTATTGACAAGTGCTTCTTCAAATTGTCTTTTTGTAGCGAAATCCTTCCGTTCAATTACCTCTGTGGCAATCCCCAACCCTTTTACTCTCTGGAGAGCAAAGGCGTCCTTCTTGTCACTGATAACAACACCGATTTTCGCGTTAATCTTTCCTTCTCGAATGGCATCCAAAATAGCCTGGAGATTGCTGCCCCTGCCTGATACAAGCACACCTAACACCGTACTACTCACCAAAGACTCCTCCCCGCAGCTTCACCAATCCGGAGCCTGCGGTTACTTGACCGATTCGATAGCATGCTTCCCCGTTAGATGCAAAATGTTGTTCTACCCGCTCAGCTTCCTCGGGAGATACCACCAAAATCATCCCAATCCCCATATTGAATGTGCGATACATCTCCGGCCAAGACACATTACCCCATTGCTGCAAAAGATCGAAAATAGGCGGTTTAGGCCATGCCGTACTGTCAACTTCCACAGCGCAGCCTTCCGGCAGGGCGCGGGGAATATTGTCATAAAAACCGCCACCGGTAATATGCACCATCCCTCGGACAGAAAACTTTTCAATAACAGGTAAACAAACCTTGGGATACAGCCTGGTTGGCACCATCAGTTCCTCGCCGATTGTTCTGCCAAGCTCATTAATATATCTGTCCGCGGTCAACTTTGCAGCTTCAAAACAAATCTTGCGTACCAGCGAAAACCCGTTCGAATGGAGTCCGGAAGACGGAAGACCCAGGAGAACATCTCCCGGTACAATATTCTGTCCGGTAATTAGCTTAGACTTTTCGGCAATACCGACGGAAAATCCGGCAATATCATATTCCCCGTCCGAATAAAACCCGGCCATTTCCGCTGTTTCGCCTCCTATAAGCGAACAGCCTGACTCGCTGCACGCTTTAGCTACCCCGCTGACAATCGTCGCTACCTTTTCCGGTTCTAGCTTACCTACTGCCAGATAGTCCAGGAAAAACAAAGGTTCCGCCCCTTGTACCAGTATATCATTGACACACATGGCTACGGCATCCTGTCCAATAGTGTCATGTTTGTCAAGCATGAACGCAAGCTTAAGTTTTGTGCCAACACCATCCGTGCCACTTACTAATACCGGTTCTTTATACTTTGCCGCATTAAGTGCAAATAATCCTCCAAAGCCTCCGATATCCCCAAGAACCTCTGGTCGGTAAGTTGCTTTCACATGCCCCTTCATAAGTTCCACCGCTTTATTACCGGCATCTACATCGACACCAGCCTGGCGGTACGTTAGACCGTCTCCCATTAGCTCTCACCGCCTCCCCTTTTTTCACAAGCCGCCTCAAATACATATTTATTATTGTTTAAATCCTCGCAAGGTACTCCCGCCGGATAGTCTCCATTAAAGCAGGCATAACACATCTGCCCACAGGGAATATGGGGAACTGCGTTTTTCAACCCTTCCAAAGATAAATAGGTTAAAGAATCAGCGCCAATATATCGGCGAATTTCCTCTATCGTTTTCATCGAGGCAACAAGTTCTTTCCGGGCGGCAGTATCAATGCCGTAATAACAAGGGTACATGATCGGCGGCGAGCTTACACACATATGCACCGCCGTAGCTCCCGCCTCTTTGAGCATCCGAACAATTTTACCGCTGGTAGTTCCACGAACAATCGAGTCATCTACCATGACAACCGATTTTCCGGCAACTACCGCCCGATTGGCGTTTAGCTTTAGGCGTACACTGGTATCACGTTTTTTCTGTTCCGGCTGAATAAACGTCCGTCCAATATAACGGTTCTTTATCAGTCCTTCGGCAAACGGGATGCCGCTTTCGTGGGAAAAACCCACCGCTGCAGTAGTACCCGAATCCGGCACAGAAATTACCACGTCAGCTTTTGCCCCACTCTCCCTGGCCAACTGGCGCCCCATGGCAAACCGGGCGTTATACACGCTTTGTCCATCAATAGAGCTGTCCGGACGGGCGAAATAGATATATTCAAACACACACAAGGCCTGCGGCCCCTCGGACGCAAACCGCCGTGAAACCAGACCGTCTTTATCAGCGATCACCATTTCACCAGGTTCAACATCTCTGACAAATTCTGCCCCGACCGTGTCCAGCGCGCACGATTCCGAGGCCATCACCCAGCCGTCATGTAATTTGCCTATGCATAGCGGACGAAAGCCATTAGGGTCACGCACACCAATGAGTTTATTTTCGGTCATAATTAGTAAACAGTACGCTCCCTCAACCTGAGACAGGCTTTCCCCAATCTTATCTTCAATACTCTTTTGCGTCGAACGGGCAATAAGATTAACAATTACTTCGCTGTCGATAGAGGTCTGAAATACACTCCCCTTTTCTTCCAGCATAGCCCTTACCTCACGAGCGTTTGTCAAATTTCCGTTGTGAGCCAGACTAATCCGCCCTCCGGAATAATTCACCATCAACGGCTGCGTGTTTGCTAACAGACTTGAACCCGTTGTTGAATACCGTACATGCCCAATGGAAATAGTTGCCCCGTCCATGGTTGGCAACCCTTTGCGAAATACCTCGTTTACCAGTCCCATTCCCCGTTCGACTTCCATTCTGCAACCGTCAGTTAAGGCAATGCCTGCACTTTCCTGTCCACGGTGTTGCAATGCGTAAAGCCCCCAATAGGTATTCAAGGCAACGTCATCCTGTCGGGAAAGAATTCCGAAAATACCGCATTCCTCACGCGGCTTATCCATATCAAAATCAAAATGCACGCAGTCCACCCCTCCCAGGAATTTCTATTTTAGCAAACTTCACCGGTAAGACGTCTCAGCACCTCTTTATAGGCAGCTTCTACATCACCAAGGTCACGGCGAAATCTGTCTTTATCTAATTTTTGACCGGTTTCAGTATCCCAAAAACGACAAGTATCCGGCGAAATTTCATCACCCAATAAAAGTTCACCGTTGTGAATACCGAACTCTAATTTAAAGTCAATAAGCTCAACCTTTTTACCCTTTAAAAAAGTACTAAGAATAGAATTAATCTTAAGGCCCCAATCTTTGAGCGCTTTCATTTGTTCATCGGTTGCCAGATTGAGAACTCTTGCATGATCCTCGTTAATCAGAGGATCTCCCAGCGCATCATCTTTATAATAAAATTCCACAATAGGTAACGGCAATTTCCGTCCTTCTTCCCAGCCAATCCGTTTCGCCAGACTACCGGCAGCAATATTTCGAACAACCACTTCAATTTGCAAAATTTCCAGTTTCTTAACCAACATCTCACGGTCACTTACAATCCGCACAAAATGATTTGGTACACCAGCTTTCGTCAGCATTTCAAAAAAGAAAGCCGATATCTTGTTGTTCAGAATACCTTTACTATGGATCGTTCCTTTTTTCTCACCATTAAATGCCGTAGCATCATCTTTGTAATACACCAAATATTCATTCGGGTTATCAGTTGCATAAACCTTTTTAGCTTTGCCTTCGTACAACGCTTCTTTCATTTTCATCACTCCTTAGATTTTTCCAGTAATTTTGCTTCTACTTTTTCTGCCTTGGCTTCGACCTCAGCAGCCATTGTCTGGCGATACAGAGTAAGCCGTTTTGCTAATTCCGAATTACCGGACGCAATTATTTGAGCCGCAAATATAGCGGCATTTTTCGCCCCATTAATCGCCATAGTGGCCACTGGTATGCCCGACGGCATCTGGACAATACTGAGAAGTGCATCCAATCCTCCTAGCGAGGTACTGTTTATCGGTACCCCTATAACCGGTAGCAAAGTAAAGCTGGCTACAACCCCCGGTAAATGAGCCGCAGCTCCGGCGGCGGCTATAATTACATTAAACCCTTGCCCGGCGGCGTCAGCAACAAATTGGTGAACCTTATCAGGAGTTCGATGCGCCGAAGCAACTACCACTTTACAGCCTATACCAAATTCAGCGAGGGTTTTTATCGCCGGTTCCATTATTGGTAAATCAGAATCACTGCCCATAATAATAGCAACTTTCACAATCCCCAACCCCTTTGCGTCGATTATAACGGATAAGAAACCCAGATATCGGGATGACTTGCCGCGATATCTGGGTTCTCTCTAAGTTAAGTTAACCCATAAACATAATTTAGCCTTCAGCTAAAAAGATATACCTTGCAACTACTAATACTGCCAGAACGTACACAATCCAATGCACATCGCGACCACGACCACTGACCAGCTTTAAAAGCGGGTAAAAGACCAAACCGGCCGATACCCCATTGGCAATGCTGTAGGTAAACGGCATAAGTGCCATTGTCAAGAACGCCGGCAAAGCTTCTGTAAAGTCGCCAAAATCAATATTTCTAACCGATTCCATCATCAGCGCTCCCACAATAATGAGCGCCGGTGCGGTGGCCGCATCAGGAATAAGACTTGCCAATGGCGAGAAGAACAAAGCGAGTATGAACAAGATTCCGCACACTACCGCCGTCAGGCCGGTACGTCCGCCTTCTCCAATACCGGCGGTACTTTCCACAAATGCGGTAATGGTGCTCGTGCCGAGCATGGCTCCTAAGCTAACCCCGGTAGCATCTACCAACATAGCCTTGCCAATGCCGGGAAATTTTCCGTCTTTATCCATAAGACCGGCTTTCGTCGCCGTTCCCACTAAGGTACCCATAGTATCGAATAATTCTACAAAAGTAAAAGTAAAGATGATAGTCATAAGACCCATATTAATAGCCCCGGGAATATCCAACTGCAAAAATGCATTTCTGCTGAAATCCGGTACTGCCACCGGACTAAAGCCTTGTGGAACATGAACAATTCCCATAAAAATACCAAGAATGGTGGTAAGTAAAATACCCCATAACATAGCACCTTTAACCCGCCATGCCATAAGCACGCAAATACAGATCAGTCCGAATACTGCCAGTAGTATGTCTTTATTTGCGAAGTCACCCATACCTAAGATGGTTTCAAAGCTAAGCGGAGTAGCATGACCGTTAGTGGCTACCAGTTTTTCCAACGTAGGCGGAATCAATGACAACTTAATGCTCATGATCCCGGACAATTTCAGACCTATAATTGTAATGAACAATCCAATACCGACACTAATAGCACTTTTCAATGAAGCCGGAATGCCTTCAACCAACAGCTGGCGCACTTGAGTTACAGTAAGTAAAATAAAAATCAGACCGGAAATAAATACCGCACCCAGTGCAACCTGCCAGGATACACCCATACCAATTACTACAGTGAAAGCATAAAATGCATTCAGACCCATACCCGGAGCCAACGAAATTGGGTAGTTTACAAATACCCCCATCGCCATGGTAACTAATCCGGCGCCAAGTGCTGTTGCAATGAGTACAGCATTCTTGTCCATCCCTGCCGCTCCAAGAACACTTGGATTGACAAAAAGTATGTACGCCATAGTCATAAAGGTCGTAATACCGGCAAAGACCTCAGTTTTGACATCAGTTTTCCGCGCGGTAAGCGCAAAATATTTATCTAGCATTCAGTTCTTCCTCTCCAGTATCTAGTCTGTATTTTCCCAGTAACCTATCCTAATTTACCAAGCCACCTCCATTAAAATAGAATTAGCCCAGGCAGGGAAATTCCTTCTCGTAAGTGAGCGAAACCTCCCCGCCCGGGCTTTTGTCCCATCGGTGTAGTGCTACTGGGTAACACCTGTACCACTCGGTCACGACCATAGCAAAGAATAAAGCCCCTTTGTCTATGTGGAACCCTAGGTACACTTTCACTCGTAGTCAGGTACTTTACGGGCACCCGGTAGAGACTCTTGAGCCATATCCTCAAAATTATACGAGCACTATAAAACTTTTTTCATCATTATTTTATCAGGGAGCAGCCATCCAGTCAACGAAATTAAGTGAACTTTTTTTCATTCAATACAATTAATGTTCGGTTTTATCTTCAAAAGTTGCTTCCTCGGCCTGCTCTTCATCCTCATCTTCCATAGCAACTGTACTAGTCAACAATTGGGCTAACGGTACACTGGAAAAGTATCCATTTATCAATTGTTTCGTCATATTCGCCCTCCTTCATTTTCTGGTTTTTCCTGAAAATGCGCTAACCGATTTTCTGCTGCTTTCCGAAACGAATGTTCATTGGCCACGTCTTTTGATACTATAGATTGGTCTATTCTCCGGCGCGTTACTGCGTTATCGCCTGCACTCATAGCGTATTCGGAGGCAAACGACTGCATACTTGTCTTTTTTCGCATTTTCACACCTCCTTGCAATAGTTTGTCCAAAACAACTTATTTCGTCGCATAAAAACTTTACCGCATATACCGATACTTAACATATAATTTTCGTTCTTAATGCCAATTGGTAAAAAATTCCTTGCATGAAAGTAAAACTTAAAACCAATACTATCAGCGTAAAGGGTTCGTAATGGTTGAGTCAAGACTTGTGCCGGATCGCAAGGTTCGGTATAGGTCGGCCAAAGAGTATTATCGGGTCGAAAGGCTCGGTAATAGTCGGCGGGAAGATCATCATTTGTCTCCCAAGGCTGTACGGTAGCCCAACTGTTGTCGTATGGTCGAAAGGGATGAATGGTGGTCGAGCTAAGACTGCCACGGGTTCTGAATATTCGGGTCTATTGTAGTCGGGAGATTGCGGTAGGTTCAGTAGGTATCTTTGGCAGTCGAGCAAAGGTCAGTATCGGTTGTGTAATGCTTGTGCGTAGGCGAAGTAGCGTAGATCATTACGGGCTCTTTATTATAAGCATATACAAAAAAGCGCAAACTTTGCACATTATGCAGAGTTTGCGCTTATCGTTTCTGTATGGGGCAGATTAATTGTCCAAAATTATGTCTAACATCAAATGGGCAATGTCTCGAGCCATCCTATCGTGACGGTCTTTTTCCCGCTGTTGCCGTTCATGCCACGCACGTTCATCTTCGTTGTCCCGGCGTTGCATAGCCCAGTTAAAACGGTCATCTTCAATACGACGCATTTCTTCTTTATGGCGTCTATCTTCTTGTCGCTGACGGTCATGCCACGCCCGATCGTCTTCATTATGTCGACGCATTTTTTCCCGGTCATGACGCTCGCCTTCTCGTTGCTGCATATCTGTCCACTGCTGCTCATCCTGCTGATACTGCGGACCGCCTCCTGGACCATGCGGCGCAGCCGCTACCAAACTCGTTCCCAGCCCCAGCTGCATCATGCCTACCATAGTAAACACCAAAAGCTTTTTACTCACACTGTTCATCTTTACACTCTCCTTGCACCTTTTCTGATTATATAATAACATTTAATTATGACAAAATCTTGTCGGAAATATGTCTAAATCACCGACATTTTATATTGACTGTATTACGAGAGTCATTTAATATAGCAAGATAAGGATCTTCCGGAGGTGCTCTGATTGCCGCTTTTTAATACCAGAAATCTTATTAATGCCGCTATCTTCATCGCTTTAACCATTATCCTGACTCATATTTTTGCTATTCAAACAACATTTACCCGTATAGATTTCGGTTTTCTCGCCATAGCTGTTTTTTCCATGCGTTTTGGTCCACTGGCCGGAGGGTTGGTCGCAGCCATTGCCGATATTATCGGGTGCATAATTTTTTCTCCCGGTATGTATTTCCCCGGCTTTACCGTCAGTGCTTTTTTGACCGGCACACTATACGGTATATTTTATTACAATAAGCCCGTCACGTTTCTCCGCGCCCTACTGGCAAACCTGGCCATTATTCTTCTGGTAGGACTAGTTTTAAACACCATTTGGTTATCCATATTGTACAATAAAGCGGCTACCATAATAGTCTATGGACGTTTAATTAAATGCGCCATTATGCTGCCCTTGCAAACAGCACTGGTTTATTTGCTCCAGAAAAGGCTTTCTCCATTTACCTTAAACCCCAAATCTCTCCACCAATAAATTTTTTTTAAAAACAAAGCTTATTTAATTTATCGACAAACAAGCTTTGTTTTTTCTTTATTTATGCCGCAAAACGTTATATATTTTCGCCGACTGAGTAGCAATAAAATTGCTTGCGTACTCATGATCGGACGTATTGGTATAAAAACTGATTAGTACCGGATCATAGCCATCCTGGATAACCCCTACATCACAAAGGATGGCATCCAGTTCGCCAACCTTATGAAGGACAGGTGTCTCCATATAACGCGGAATTTCGTCATGAAAAATTGTATTCGCCAGATATGATTTAAACCTCTGGCTTTTTTCCTTTTCCAGATACTTTTCCCCATAAACTTTTTCGAAGACTTTCGCCATTTCATAAGGGGTTGTCACACTATGATACTTGTACTTTTTAAATGCCTCTTCATTATGTATGCGAGTTTGACGCAATCGGAAATCCTTGACGACCTTATCCAAGGCATCCCTATTGGTAAGCTTATCTAATAAATCATTAAACGAATCATTATCACTCACTGTAATCATTAACCTTATATCCTGCTCATACTCACTTATCTGGTCGGATCCGGCGGCAGGATACAAATACTTATACACTGCCAAAGCAACGATCACCTTACTGGTCGAAGCAGTGGGGAAAACAGCATCCTGATTAAATTGAAGGGTTTTACCAGTATTTAGATTTTTAGCAAATACACCCACACTGCCATGAAAGCCCTTTAAGTCACTCATTATTTCTTTTTCCGGTGCAGGAGCTGCAAAACCAGTAACTACTGAAAAACATATTCCGATTAAAGCAAGAATTATTCTCTTTTTCATTTCGACACCTCATCCATAATCTCTGGTACTAGTTTACCATTACCTTCATTCCAATTTCCATTGTAAATTGTTGGTCACTAAAAAACATGTTTTGTACTGGATAATATTAAACGTTGACGCTACGCATTCAATTTGCTATATTTTTCACAGGTTCAGTATACATAATACGCAAGGAGGTTACGCATTGAAAAAATTGATGTTCGGCTGTACTTTGCTTCTTCTCCTTCTAGCTTTCAGTAGTATAAGCTCCGCGGCACCAATCAACCACTTGGCTGATACCCAGACCGCAATTGGTTTTGACAACAATTTATTTTATCTTGAGCATAAGTTTGGTGATAATTTTACATTAGGTTATCAAAGTGTCGACTGGAGCGGGCATGAAGATATATATGGTCAATTCGCTTTCTCCGACAACCTGCGCGGTATCATTGGCAACCGAAACTTCAGTCCAAGTTCAGAACTATATGCCGGGTTAGCAGTAACCGGTCAGCTGGCCTCCCAATGCACAGGTTATGCTTCCTTTGTTAGCGGCAATAGCTTCTCAGAATTCCAGGCCGGTGCAAACTTCAAACTAAGTGAAAACCTTGAACTTAACGTCAACTATCATTCCTATACACCAGACTGGGGCGCGAACAAATCCGGTGCTGGCTTAGGAGCCACTTTTAAATTTTAATACGCCTGCCATACTTAAACACCCAATATCACATAACAGGGGGATAATCTGTCCTCCTGTTATTTTTCGTATGCCGATTTCTTTTTTACATTACCAATATAAAGCCTATAGGTTTCTATTCAAGTTTGACTTAATAATTAACCATCAACTCCTCCCTGCATAGAAACAATTATATCACCTTTTCGCTCCCGGATGTAATGCGATAACAGTGGAATACTAAGCTCAAGGAGGAATGGTATGTGCATACCAAGAAGCATCACTGTAAACGGCATTACAAAAAATTCGTTGCTGCTATCGCCGGTGCCCTTGCACTCTCAGCTGCGCTAGTCCCCCATCTTCCTGCTCCGGCCCCGTCCCCCATCCACACTCAAACATCACCTTCTCCGTCACCCGAAGACCTTTCACCTGAGAATCCTAATGAAACTGTCGGACCGTCACCACAAGCCGAAGAAAAACCCCCAGTTAAAGTTCTGGACATTACCGCTACCGCCTATGCGCCTGGCGCTCACGATAATGAGCAATGGGGCAACAAAACGTACACCGGGACTACAGTTCGCCCTGGTATCATCGCAGTAGATCCGCGCGTTATCCCTTTAGGTTCTAAAGTAATGATTCAATATGCTGACGGGCATAAAGAATATGCCGTCGCCGAAGATACTGGCGGGGCCATTAAAGGTCACCGGATTGATGTAGCAAAGCAGACAGTGAGTGAAGCTAACCGTTTTGGTATTAAACCAGTAAAAGTTTACGTATTTCATAACTAAATCCCGTAAAATCAGGACAAGACATCCTCTTGCATGATAAAATATACAAATGATTAACATTACAGGGCGTCAAAAAGCGTCCTGTTTCTTTGTATTTTTTCTAGCAGGAGATGGATGATATGAGTAATGTTTTGTCTTTGCCTCAATTAAACTTTCTATTTAGCTACAACCTCCCTGAACGCCAAGTTTTACTTGTTGCCGGCGGTCGGCCTCCTGCCTCCTCGTGGCTTGCAGCCGCCGCCGGGTCTTTCACTGTTTGGGGAGTGGATAGCGGAGTAGATAGTTTAAAAAACAGTGATGTTCAACCGGTTGCGGTAATCGGGGACGGCGATAGCGCCACACCAGCAGCCTGGGAATGGGCAAAATCATTGGGCATTCCCGTAGAAATTCATCCGCCTGAAAAAGATTTAACCGACCTCCAACTTGCTTTACAAAGAACCGGAGAATTATATGAGCAAGCCGCAGTTATTGTTACTGGAGTTTGGGGCGGGCGATTTGACCATACCTTCAGCAATATTTATTCCTTACTGGGCAGTAAGACGTTCGGCCTTGCCCCCTGCTGTGCTGCCGACGACAAAGAGATTTTAGTGTTACTCCACGGCCCTGACCGTGTTAATATTCAGCTTAAACACCAGCCTTCGGCAGTTTCCTTATTACCCCTGTCTGACTGTTCAGGCGTAACCATTACCGGAGTTCGCTGGCCTTTAAATAAAGTTACGCTGAGCACAGGCTTACCATACGCAATTAGCAATAGGCCGACAACGGATAAAACTCGGTTATCTGTTTCTTTAGACCACGGCTGTCTGGGTATTTACCTATGCTGGGACGACAATGAACTATCTAATTTATAAATTTTACTGGTAAACCAGAAAATAAACTGTTATAATAAACGAAAATAAAAATTCATTGTGCTAGGGGTGCCATAAGGCTGAGAGATGAACTATTTCATTAACCCTTCACCTGATCTGGATAATACCAGCGTAGGGAAGCGACATTAAAAAACACCGCACGCCCGTTCTGGGCCTGCGGTATTTTGCTTTGTTCGGCAGCTAGCCTTGAATACTAGATGAATAGGGAGATGATATTTTATGGAAAAACTAGTTTCTAATTTATCAACGCTTGGAGGGAATCCATCCAGCATTGCGGCTTTAATTGGCCTCATTGCATTTATTTTGGCATATTTCTACATAAAGAAAATTTCGTTAAACACCCGGCTAGTTGTTCATATCGGTCTGGCATTGGCTTTAACCGTTATTCTCCATACTTTTCGCCTATACCACATGCCCCAGGGAGGCAGCATTACCTTTGGCGCAATGGTACCTCTTTTACTCATTTCCTTCCGTTATGGACCGGGCGTCGGCTACCTGACCGGATTTGTTTATGGTTTTTTTGATCTGTTGCATGATCCTTATATTCTACACCCTATTCAAGTGCTTTTTGACTACCCTTTACCCTTCATGGCACTAGGTTTAGCCGGATATTTCCAAAACAAGCCACTGGTAGGCGCCATTGCCGGTGTTTTGGGTCGCTTTGTCTGCCACTTTATCTCCGGCGTTGTTTTCTTTGCCAGCTACGCGCCCGCTGGAGTTTCTCCCTACTGGTACTCGCTGATCTTTAACGCTACTTATTTAGTACCTGAACTCGTAATTTGCCTACTCATACTTAAAGTTTTACCGGCAACGCGGTTAGTTTCCTTTATGGCCGGGCAACCGAAATAATCCAGCTTTATATTTACAATGGCATAACACTTTTGCTTTTTATTCGGCCTTCCTGTGAAGGCTGAATTTTTTTATTAAAGCCAACATCCAGCATAATGAAGAAGGCGGCAGAATAACATACCCACTCGGCAAGCTCTTCGTATAATTCCTCTCTTGCACCAAACACGCCTCCGCTATAATGTTCAACCCAAGCCGCTAAAAATCCGGTAACCAACATAATGATAATTTCTACAATAGGTAGAGTTCCATATTTGATCCATCTGCGCACTTGATACACTAAGCCTGACCGAAAAAGCCCCCAAAGCGTTATAATAATAGTAATCGCAATTGCCAACGTTACATAGCGACCGTAAGACAAGTCTGATAACTGTGGCATATTCCCTTCCTGAGTAAGGTAAAACACCCTCCCCCAGCTTAATTCCCGGCCACACATTATCAACCATATTGGAATTGTCCACACAATAAGCTTTCGCATAGCCAATGTTCCCACACCGAAAAAACGCGCAGACAGAGCTATTATACTAGCGCAGAGTAAGACAAAAGCCTGTGTCAATTCAAGAGGACCATTCTCATCACCCCAAGCATTCGGCAACACCCATGCCCCGATTAACGCCGCCAGCACAACTAATACTAATACACCACTACAAAACGTCCAGCATCTTTCTCCTTTATTTCTCAACATTAAATTCCCTCCATACAATAATGGTATTTTCGACTGTCCGGTCAGTCATACATCTGTAATTACTATTGAAATTGGGGGTACCTAAGGCCCAACAAGCAAATAACATAGGCCTTAGGTTTACCACTCATCCTATTACTCTTAACAGTCATGGACCCCCTTATCATCTTATGCGATCCATGACTAATGAAAGAGCGTATAACAAAGTTTGCGGCCTCGGTGGGCATCCCGGCACATAAATATCCACCGGAATATATTCATCTACTCTTCCCTGGATGGCATAACTGGTACCATAGGTCCGACCTGAAGCGGCACAGGCCCCCACCGCCATCACCAATTTAGGACTAGGAGTAGCTTCATATGTCATAAGTAAGGCTTGCTTAAGGTTGCGAGTAACCACACCGGTCACCATAAGTAAATCAGCATGTCGCGGAGATGCAACAAAATCCAAACCATATTGCTGCAGGTCATACAACGGATTACTGAGGGCGTTTAATTCCCACTCACACGCATTACAAGAGCCGACATCCAGATGGCGAATCGCTAAAGAGCGCCCCAACGTACGCATGATTCTTTTCTTCAGACTCTGTCCTGCTTGTTCAAGTTGTCCCGATAGTTCGGCTAAATTGATGTTTCCAGTCTGGCGTAACGCCCCAGACTGACAAACCTCTACGCATCGACCGCAGAAGATACAGGCGCAATGATCAACTGACACTTCCTTCTCGATAAGCCTTAAAGCTCCAGTCGGACAAACACGAAAGCAAGCCCCACACTCCGTACATGGACCATCCGCCGCAATCTCTCCTCTGGCTCTTGGAGCCAAATGATTTTCCGTATAATTTTGAGTAACGCTGCCGGTCATCATTATTTTTCTCAGTATTTTTAACATGTTTATCCCCCTAACGATCCAAACAAGCGTAGCATAATTCAAAACTTTTATTGATAAGCGGAAAGTCAGGTATAATGTTTCCAGGTACAGCAACTGGTAAAGCCGGCCAATTGGCGTACGAGGCGGAACGGACAAAATATCGGTAGATAGTATTATCTTTTCCCGTCATGAGCCAATGAATATTACCGCCCCTCGCGGATTCACTCCAACCAATCCCGGCCTTATATGGCTCTAAAGGAGGAATTTCTACCGCCAAGTCAGTCTGTGTGAGTACAATACGTTCCAGCATTTGCCGAACGATTCGAATCGATTCAAGCGTTTCATCAACCCGAACCCAAAGTCGGGCAGCGACATCCCCGCTACGATAGAAAGGCACATTGCATGTAATCCAAGCATAACCTGAGTACGGTTTATCCCGTCGTAAATCGTAATCAACCCCAGACGCTCGGGCTGCCACGCCGACAACCCCAAGCTCTTTCGCCGCTTGGAAAGGCAAAATCCCGGTAGTATTCACTCTATCTAAAAACTGATCATTTTCTTCCAATAAGCCGACGACTTCCCTAAAATCCGACTCCGTCCGCTTAAGCGTTTTGTATATTTCTTCGATAAGCCCGCCAGATAAATCATATCGAACTCCGCCCGGAATTATCATTCCGCGTAGAAAACGATTACCGGTAACAGCGTCATTCAGACGCATAAGGTGTTCCTTAAGCCTCGCACCATGGCTTGTACCAACGGAAAACCCAAGACCGGCACATAAGTTACCAACATCCCCAATATGATTGTACAGCCGTTCCAACTCGGCGACGATAACACGGATGACGTTTGCCCGCTCCGGCACTATAGCCTTGGAAATACTTTCCACCGTCTGACAGAACGACAGCGCATGGGAAACACTGCAAGCACCGCAAATTCGTTCGGCAGAAAACAACGCCTGTTCAATCGTCTGTCCTTCCACAATTTTTTCAATACCGCGATGGGTAAAAAATAATTTTGCATCAAGACGAAAGGTGGTCTCACCGGCCTGGCTGAAACGAAAATGGCCCGGCTCGATAATTCCCGCATGAATAGGTCCTACCGGCACCTCGAATACACCTTCTCCATGCGCGTGGGCGAGTGGAAAGTCTTTATGCGCTTCCGGCACAACCGCCTCTACTGCAAAATCCTTGCGCATGGGGTATAAACCCTGAGGCCAATTCTCATGTAGCACCAGTGGCCGCAAGTCTTTGTTTTCCAAAGCGGTCAGACCAAACAGGTCATGAATTTCCCGTTCAAACCAAGCTGCCGCCGGAATAATCGGTGTCAACGACGGATACTCCGGCGCTTCCTGATCATCGACCAAGGCTTTAACCGACAACATCTCCTCTGGATTTCGCCCGTCAAACAGGCAATAGATGGCAAACTTACCATGTATTTGCCGTTCATCATTGGCAAACATGGCTAGCAGGCCATGCTTACTCTTGCTATAACATGCATTTGCCGCAGCCCGTAAATTTTTTGCGGAAACTGTATAATTTTTAATCATAATTAACCTCTTCCCATGGCAATGGTGGCAGCCTGATCTAATAGCTGCTCCAATCCCGGCGGCAAATACAGGCCGGTAATGATTATCCACATAACCGAGAGAAAACAAGCCACCAACGCTGATACCCCCAGCGCCTTAGGATGAAAATTTGAAGGAACCGCACCGAAAACCATTCGTGTAGCGTAAAACATCATTCCGGCAAATACCCCTGCTAAAAGCAAGAGCAAGCCAAACCCCAATATAGGCTGTCCGTTAGCAAACGCCGCTGAAATAATAATAAATTTACTTAAAAATATATTTAAAGGAGGCATTCCGACGATAGCCAATACGGTAACCATAAATAAAGTCCCCACCATTGGCAGAGCGGTAAACATCCCACGAATACGCTTTAGATGTTTACTGTCGTACTGCTGACTAATAATGCCGGAAAGGTAAAACAGAGCTGATTTAGCAACTGCATGATTCAGAATGTGAAGTACCGCTCCATATAAAGCAAGATGAGTGCCGATCCCTACCCCTATCGTGACAATACCCATATGCTCGACACTGGAATAGGCCAGCAGTCGTTTCATATCATGCTGAATAAGAATAAAAGGTATGGCAATTGCTACTGAAAACAATCCAAACAGTAAGAGAGCTGCATGAATAAACCCAGTTCCCATAGCGCCTTCCAGTACAACCAAATTTCTAAGAAGAACATAGAGAGCACAGCTTAAGAGCGCCCCAGACAACAACCCGCTTACAGGCGAAGGAGCCTGGCTGTGGGCATCCGGCAGCCAAGTATGCATAGGCGCCATACCCGCCTTAGTCCCATAACCGATTAAAATAAAGATAAATGCCAGTTTAACCAACATAGGATCGAGCTTTCCGCTCATGGCTTTAAGTGCCGTCCAGCTAAGCGCGTCTACTTCTGGACTGCCTGCCGCCACCTGCGTATAATACAGTAGAATAGTTCCTAAAAGAGCAAATAAAATACCTACATTACATACCATAACATACTTCCAGGCGGCTTCCAGAGCGGAACGGTTAAAATAGAAAGCCACTAATAAAGTAGAAGCCAGTGTTGTCGCTTCCACCCCGACCCACATAAAACCAAGATTTTCGACCACCAGCACTACAATCATCGTAAAAATGAACATTTGCAATAATGCATAATACCGTTTCAGTGCCTTAAACGTAATCCGACCTTCACTCAATTCCCTGTCCATATACGAGACGGAAAAAAAGGTAGCGGTCAAACTTAATATCCCCACAACTAAAAGAAGGATAGAACTCAAGGCATCGATATACAACCAGCCATACATAAACGTACCTGCTTCTTTTACTTGAACGATGAGAGTAAACAGCAAGGTGCTTGTACATACGCTAGCCGTTAGATTTATAGCCTTCACCAACCAGCTTTTCCTGACACACAAGGTAACAATTCCAGCGGCCACAGGCAAAAACAAAGCAAGATATATTAACTCCCGCATACATTCATCCCTTTAATTTTTTCAATATACTTGTATCGGTTGACTGAAAAGACTTTTTCAGTCGATAAGTAAGAATAACCAAAACACTAACTGCCACCAGAACGTCAAAGAATATTCCCAGTTCAATAATCAGCGGCAACCCATGAGTCGTCGACAACCCTATCAAATACAGCCCATTTTCCATGGTAATCAGTCCTACAATCTGCATAATAGCCTGATGGCGCGTAGTAATAAGCAAAAGACCAATTAACACCAGCGACAAAGAGACCGCAAGGGTTTCCCACCCTAGCACGGCGGGTAAGGTTCGGTCAATCAGGGCATAGGCCAGCACAATGGTAGCCGCCGCCACTAAAGACGAAGCATTAGGACCCAGGATGGGGTTAACTTCCCGCTCATGACGGAGTAGTTTTACCACCCGCAGTAACGCGTAAGGAATAATCCCTACTTTTATTACTATCGTCAGTATCGCCGCCACCAACATGTGAATAGACGCGGTACCTTCCATTACACACACCGCCGCAACAATCGCCGACTGCACCAAAAGAATATGAACGGCACTGGCCAGCCTATTGGCTCGCATTAACAGAAAGGCCGATAACAACAATAACAGTGCCAAAACTTGCAAAATTACCCCTCCTAGTCTACTCCCGCAACAATCGCCAGCAACGCTAACAAACCGGCAACCGCTAAAAATCCGGGAACTTTAAACAACCTCATTTTGTTTGCTAATGTTTCGGACAAAGCCAACCCACCAGCCGTCAATAATATTTTCCCTACAAACCAGGCAATTTGACTCGCTCCCCCACCTATAGCCGGAGTCCAGGGTAAAAACAAGGTGGAAAAAATTACTATTAAAACCAATTGCTTAATCGCTGAAGCCCAAACAATGAGACCCAACCGGCGACCAGAATACTCCAAAATCATCCCCTCATGCACCATGGTTAACTCTAGATGCGTATCAGGATTATCGACAGGGATTCGCCCTGTTTCAGCCAAAAGAATTATAAAAAAGGCTGCGGCCGCAAAAATTACCGATAAACCACCTGCTCCTCCCGCCACGCTCACCGTCATATCCATTATATTAGTAGAATGAGCTTTAAAAGCAACCGTTAGCATAGTTAAAAGAAGTGCAGGCTCTACTAAGGCAGCTATATACATCTCACGTGATCCACCCATTCCCCCGAAGGCGCTTCCCGCGTCCAACGAAGCCAGAGCAAGAGAGAACCGACTCAATACAAATAAATACAGTACCATAAATAAGTCTGCCGGCCAGACGGTTATTCCTGTAAAAAGGATTAAGGGACTTAGCCCTGCGGCACCAACAGCACAAGCAAAATAAATAAACGGAGCAACCTTAAAGATCCAAGAGGTGGTAGGAGAAATAACACTGTCTTTTGATAGCCATTTTGCTATGTCAAAATACAGCTGAAACACTCCCGGCCCCCGCCGATTTTGCAAGATGGCTTTACACTTTTTTATTAGCCCGGCGACTAGCGGTGCCATTACCGTCAGAAACAAAGCTTTTACGAATAAAACCATAATATTATCCAAAAACATCCACTCACCACCTTGTACTCCAGATCAGCACCGCCACCGTAACCGCCATAATATAGCCGATATAGAGCTGAACACTGCCTGTCTGAATTTCTTTCATAAACTGCGAAAGTCTAACAATATAACGGTTTAACGGTTGATATACCAATTCATCAACAACATGCGAAATATGCACCTCATATACGATTCTCCGTCCGGAATACGGACTAGTATTGGCATTAATCACCGTCATCGTTCTGGGTCGCAGAATTTTGCCAAAGGCCCGTCGAATAGGTCCTGAAAACCCGGTTGCGGTATATTCCATTCTGGCGTTCGGAATAATACCGCACGTCCATGTTTCACCTACATGCGTCTTACCGGCCCCTTTATATAGGTAAAAAATTATAGCCATTATTATTCCGGCAACAAAAACCAGGCCCAGCACCGGCAACGATAAACCACCTGACGCTTGAGCAGCCGTTCCTAAAATAAACCATTGTGGCGATGCAAAGCCATCTATAGCCCCTTCCGGGAAAAATGCTACAAGAACCTGATGCAATAGAACCATTATCTTAGGTGCAGTTACCCCTAAAACCAAGCATAAAAGAGCCATAAACCCCATGGGTACAAGCATCAATCCCGGTACTTCCACTGCCTTTTCAGTCAAAGCACTACGAGATTTTGCTAGAAACATTATACCATAGGCTTTGACAAAACATGCCGCAGCCAACGCTCCGGTCAGTCCAAGCAGACTGATAAGAATGGCCCCTACAAGTTTTCCTCCAATCCCACCCAACGCCATAGGCAAAGCAAACAACGATTGAAAAAGCAGCCATTCACTTACAAAACCGTTGAAAGGCGGCAATGCGGCAATAGCAGCTGAGCCAATCAAAAAGAAAACAGACGTATACGGCATAACTTTGATAAGACCACCGTGATGTTCCATATCTCGGGTATGGGTAGCATGAACAACGGCCCCTGCACCAAAAAACAACAACGCTTTAAACACGGCGTGATTGAACACATGGAAAAATGCCGCAGCCCAAGCCAATCCTGCCAGAACCGGTAAGCCGCTGCTCATAAAGACCATGCCTGCTCCGACCCCAAGCAAAATCAAACCGATATTTTCCACGCTAGAATACGCCAGCAAACTCTTAATATCATGCTCCACAACCGCATATAGCACACCCAAAACAGCTGAAATCGCGGCAAACAGCAAAATCATTCCGCCCCACCAAGCCGGTCCAATCCCAAGAAATTCCAGATAAAACCGAGCCATACCATAAATTGCCGTCTTTAGCATTACCCCGGACATTAACGCCGAAACATGGGTAGGTGCTGCCGGGTGAGCTTTCGGTAGCCAGACATGTAAAGGGATAATCCCCGCTTTCATGCCAAAACCGATAAAAGAACATAAAAAAACAATATTCCTCGTCCATTCATTGGCCCCCAATACTCGCAGCGCCGTGAACTCCATACTGCCGCTGGAATTTGCTAACAACAAAAAAGCGGTCATAATAAAAGCCGTCCCGACATGGGTCATAACTAAATATAAATACGCCGCTTTCGTACTAGCTTGACTATTTTCCTGTCCCACTAACAGAAACGAAGTAACTGACATTACTTCCCATACCACCAAAAACATAAAAACATGATTAACTGTTACAACTAACAACATAGACAAGATAAACGCCAAGTATAATTCTGCCATGAGAATAAAGCGTTGCTTAAAATATTCCTTGCCATATGCAATCGCGTACATACTGGCTGCCGCCGCCACCAATCCAATAATTCCCAGGAAATAGGCAGACAGGGTATCTACCCGCACCGAAAAAGCCATATAGGTAAGTTGAAACGGCAATTTCATCGCCTGTGCTCCGTTGACAAAAACGAAACTTGCACATAGTACAGCTGCTAGAGACCCTAGAATAGCTATTCCATGTGCAAACACATTGGCTACCTTTAATTTTTCCCCTAAAAAAGGAGTAATAAGCAACCCGGTTGCAAAAAGTAATAGCATTAATCCATAAAGTAAACTAAATTCCATTGAGTTCGCCACCTAAAAAATAAATAGTTAATAATGAAATTTCTTTATATGTTTTAAAACTCCTGCATACAAAATACATTAATTATATTTTGTATTATGTATTTTATATTTTATGTATATCCTGTTCCTAATATACGGCAACATGTCAAAAGAGACCGCTTTGTGGCAAAATTACACAAAACGGTCTCTTTTGTTTATGCTATTTTACAGTAATTGCCTCTTGAGCAGGCAGGATGCTACCCTGATATTTGTCTTCGATAAATTTCTTGACTTCCGGGGAAGTCAGCACTTTAACCAACTTCTGCACCGCCGGGTCATTAGCTTTCTCCGGCTTAACCACTAAGATATTAGCATAGGGTGAATCCTTGTCTTCTATGAAGATCGCGTCTTTCCCCGGGTTAAGTTTTGCCTCAAGTGCGTAGTTGGTATTAATAACCGCCGCGGCTACATCAGGCAACGAACGCGGTAATTGCGCCGCATCCAAAGTCTTAATCTTAAGCTCCTTAGGGTTTTCTACAATGTCCTGAACCGTCGCTTTTATACCAATTCCGTCTTTTAATTTAATTAACCCGGCTTTTTCAAGCAACGCCAGTGCTCGTCCGCCATTAGTTGGGTCATTAGGAATGGCAATGGCATCCCCTGTTTTAATTTGATCTACTTGAGTTACCTTTTTCGAATATATACCAATTGGCTCGATATGTACCTTGGCAATAGCGACCAGGTTGAGGTTATGATCTTTATTGAACGATTCCAAGTATGGCGAGTGCTGGAAGAAATTCGCGACCATCTCACCCTTATCCAGCGCTAGATTAGGTTGAACATAGTCGGTAAACTGGACTACCTCAAGAGTAACTCCTTCTTTAGCCAGCAAAGGTTTAACAAATTCCAATATTTCCGCGTGCGGAACAGGGGATGCACCTACTTTTAAAACAGTCGAACCTGCATTTTCTTGCGGCTGGGACGGACTGTTGCCGCAACCGGCAATCAAACCCACAACTAAGATTAAGACCAGCAAGACTCCAAAGTAGTGTTTTTTACCATAAACCATATAATCTCCTCCTCATTTTTTATTTTACACCGTCAGTGCTGTGGCCACTGCGGTGCGAAACCCCCAAGTCTAGTTATGGGTGACTTTGCGCGCCATAGCAGTTCCCATTGATTGCACTCCCTGAACAATAATTACAAGCACCACTATCGTAAGCAGCATAATATCAGTCCGAAACCGGTTATACCCATACTGGATGGCTAAGTCCCCCAACCCGCCACCACCAACAGTACCCGCCATTGCCGTGTATCCAATCACACTGATCGTCGTAATCGCGATGCCCAATACGAGGGAAGCTTTAGCCTCAGGCAGCAGCACTTTGGTAATAATCTGCCAAGGTGATGCTCCCATGGACATAGCCGCCTCAATGACTCCTTCAGACACTTCTTTAAGCGAAGTTTCAACAATTCGGGCCACAAAGGGAGCCGTAGAAATCACGAGGGGGAATATCGCCGCCGTTGTGCCAATAGAGGTTCCTACTAAAGAGCGAGTTATGGGAATGAGGGCAACCATAAGAATAATAAAGGGCGCTGAACGCAGTATATTAATAACGGTTCCTAACGTTTTTTCCACCCAAGGATTGGGTAGAATATGGCCGGGAGACGAAACTACCAGAAATATCCCCAACGGCAATCCTAGTACATATGCCAAAAAAGTCGCCGCAATTACCATATAAACGGTTTCTCCGACAGCCGGCAATAATAAATCAAATAATTTTCCCAGATATACCGGGTCTAAACTAAACTCCACGTTGAATCACCTCTACCTCTAACTCTCGGGATTTTAAGTACTCATGCGCGTTCTGGCGCTGTTCCGACGAGCCTTTCATTTCAAGCGTAAGACTACCAAATAATGTAGTCCGCAAATGATCAATACTTCCGTATAAAATATTAATTTCCACTTCCGAATTTCGTATCAATTCACTGATAATCGGCCGAGCGGCTTTTTCTCCGAGAAAACGAACACGAAGGATTTCCGACTGGGCCTCGTTTGCAAAGGCCTGTAGCAGTTCCTCCGGCATTTCATTGGGAAATACGCTGGCAACAAATTCCCGTGCAATTGTTGACTGAGGTTTGGTAAAAATATCTTCCACCGTAGCTGTTTCAATAATCTGAGACTGATGAAGCACAGCTACATGGGTACATATCTCTTTTATAACTTTCATTTCGTGAGTAATAATGACAATAGTCAACCCCAGTGTTTGGTTAATCTCCCGAACCAGGTTGAGTATCGAAAGCGTGGTCTGAGGATCAAGCGCAGAAGTGGCTTCATCACAAAGTAAAACATCTGGTTTCAAGGCTAACGCCCTGGCGATACCCACCCGTTGCTTTTGACCACCGCTTAGTTCAGCCGGATAAGCATTTGCCTTTTCCGCTAACCCGACCAACGGCAACAGTTCGTTAACCCGTTTGGTGATTTCCGTTTTGGATAAACCGGCAATTTCCAGCGGAAACGCAATATTGCCCGCCACGGTCCGAGACTGCAGCAAATTAAAATGCTGGAATATCATCCCTATTTTTTGCCGAGCCTGCCGCAAGGTTTGCCCTGATACCTTCGTCAAATCTTGTCCGGCGATGAGAATCCGTCCACCCGTAGGCTGTTCCAAAAGATTTAAACAGCGCACCAGCGTACTTTTTCCCGCCCCGCTTAGCCCGATAATACCATAAACCGCCCCGCGCGGAATATGGAGCGATACATTTTCCAGGGCTTTGGTCTGCCCGTGCCGCGAAGAATACACTTTTGATACATTTTCAATTTGAATCATTATGCCGCCTCTTTCAAAGAGTTGTCTACATTTACGAATACAAAAAAGGCTAAGGAAGTATCCCTTGAGGGCCTCTTCCTTAGCCTTCAGTAGCTCTGATCAGCTAACAATACTCTACTGAAGAAAAGTATAATATAACTTATTTGGGCTGTCAACCAGTCTTATAATACATTTGACAACATAACCGCTTCTTTTATCGATGTTTTGCTTTTTTCGGCATAAACCAAATTGTACACCGCAACTAAGAAAATTGCCCTTCTAACACAAAACGTTATAATAGGAGCACAAATCCACCCCAATTAAACAATCGCAAACTCTGAACTAACGGAAAAAGAGACATGTGGAACATGAATCCCACTCATAACGAAGTTTTTAGCTGCTGTACTTCTTCATGCCTGTGCAACGCTAGCTGAATAAGCTTGTCAATTAGCTGAGTATAGGGAATACCGCTGATTTCCCACAGTTTAGGATACATACTAATCGACGTAAAACCTGGAATGGTGTTAATTTCATTAACAACCAAACGTTTATCGGCTGTCATAAAAAAATCTACCCTGGCCATACCTTCACAGCACAATACTTTATAAGCCTCCACAGCTACCTGTTGAATCCTTTTTTCATCTTTTTCGTCCAGCTTTGCCGGTATATCAAGAGCTGCCCCATTCTCATCGATATATTTGGCCTGATAGGAATAAAATTCCTTTTGGGCAATAATCTCGCCTACCCTGGAGGCAATTGGCTTTTCATTGCCCAGTACCGCGCACTCCACTTCCCTTCCGGCAATATATTCTTCGATAAGTATTTTAGTATCAAACGCAAACGCCTCTGTTACAGCTTTGTAAAACTCTTGTTCCGTCTTAACTTTACTAACCCCTACCGAAGAACCAGCATTAGCAGGCTTTACAAAGAGCGGCAATCCCAGTTTCTTCACGATCTCAGAAAAGTTCAGTCCATCCCGCTCCCCGCGCCGGCAAACGAGAAAATCGGCAATTGAAATTCCAGCATCCCGCAATAAGCGTTTCGCCACATCCTTGTCCATACCGATTGCCGAACCTAACACACCGGCACCGACAAACGGTATATTAGCTAATTTCAACAGTCCTTGCACCGTACCATCTTCGCCATAGCAGCCATGCAATATAGGAAATACAACGTCGATTTGATTACTAATGCTGGAATCGGCCAAACCACGTAAAGCCTCTTTTTCCTGCCAAGGTATCAAAACTACTCCCTGCCCGGTTTTATTTAAAGTAATATGCTGCGGGTCATTCCCATTTAGCAAGAACTCGGACTTATCGTTCAAATACCAATGTCCGGTTTTATCGATTCCTATGAGTGTTACCGAATACTTTTCTTTGTCCAGAGCCTCTATCACGTTTTTCGCTGACTGCAGCGACACTTCATGCTCTGTAGATTTACCACCAAACAAAATACCCACATTAATTTTTTTCAAAAATACCATCCCCTACGAACTTAATATATTTTATATTCCCCCCTACCGGGGCTCATACCTCTATATTATTATTTTATTAAAACTAATATTAGTAGTTAAATTAATAATGCTTTCATTGACATACTAACGTCGTTAGCTTTATAGTTATATATATTAGTATTATAAGTAGGAGAGATAAACGTGGTCATTCGCGCCGGATTAAACCGCCAAACCATTGTTATTGCTGCCGCTGAGATTGCAGACAGAGACGGTTTGGAACAAGTTACGTTAGCTGCTGTAGCCAGTGTGCTGGGTGTACGCAAGCCATCATTATACAACCATATAGATGGCTTACCAAAACTACGGGGACTACTTGCTATTTGGGGTACCTTGGAACTTCAATCAGCTATTGGCGAAGCAGCCATTGGCAAGGCGCGGGAAGATGCTATTCGCGCAATAGCAATCGCTTACCGGAACTTCGCCTTAAAGCGGCCCGGTTTGTACCGGGCTATCGTATCATCGCCCGACCGCAACAATGAAGAACTGCAGGCAGCAATTAACCGCTTAATGACTGTTATCAGGAAAGTACTTGAGCCGTATGATTTAACCGAGAGTGCAGCCACCCATGCGGTGCGTGGCTTGCGCAGCATCATGCACGGCTTTGTGTCACTAGAAGCCTCCGGTTGGTTTGCCGTACCGCTGGACAGAGAAGAAAGTTACAGACTACTAATTGACACCTTTATTCGCGGTCTTGGCGTGTAAAGGTTAATAAGAAGGTTTTCTATGGAAATTTGGAAAAGAAACTTACTGGTTTGCTGGTTTGGGAGTTTCGCAACAGCAGCCGGGTTGAGCCAGATCGCCCCGGTACTCCCGTTATATATTGAACACCTCGGGATAAAAGACACTGCCAGAATTGAACAATTTTCGGGATTTGCCTTTGGCGTTACTTTTATTCTTATGGCGCTGGTTTCCCCTCTTTGGGGCCGCGCTGCTGACAAATACGGACGCAAGTCCATGCTGCTTCGTGCCAGTCTGGGTATGGCACTGGTAATTACATGTATGGGATTTGTCACCGACGTCTACCAGCTTATCGGCCTGCGGCTAATTCAAGGAGCCGTATCCGGTTATATTTCCGCGGCCATTATCCTGGTAGCAACGCAAGCGCCGGAAGAACGTTCAGGCTGGGCGCTAGGCACACTTTCTACCGGTGGTGTAGGTGGTATGCTCTTAGGACCCTTAATCGGCGGTTATCTGGCGGAAACGGTTGGGCTGCGTTTCGTATTTTTCGGCACCGGCGCGCTGCTTTTAGTGGCTTTCACCCTATCTGTTTTCTTCATTCAAGAAAATTTTACTGCGTCCCATGAAAAGTTACTTTCCTATAAAGAAATATGGAGGCTCATTCCCAATCCTGCCGTACTAATTTGTATGTTCGTTACTACTTTCATGCTGCAACTGGCCCTATTGTCAATAGAACCAATTATTACGGTATATATTGCACAAATCTCCTATAACTCCGAACATGTGGCGCTGCTCTCGGGGATGGTTTTTGCCTCCTCCGGCGTTGCAAATATACTGGCCGCTCCGCGTCTGGGACGGTTGTCCGATAAAATTGGCCCCGCTAAGGTAATGCTGGTATCCCTTATCCTTTCCGGCCTCCTATTTTTCCCTCAAGCTTACGTTACTAATGTCTGGCAATTGATGGTGCTGAGATTCATGTTCGGCGTTGGCGCCGCGGGCCTGTTACCCTCTCTGAATAGTTTGGTCAAACATAATTCCCCTGACAGTATTACCGGTAGGATTTTTGGTTACAACCAGTCTGCCCAACACCTTGGCTCCTTTGTCGGTTCCTTGTTAGGCGGCCAAATCGCCGCCTTGTGGGGCATTCACTGGGTATTCTGGGTAACCGGTTTGCTCCTCCTATTGAATGCCGCCTGGGTATATCAAACCGCCTACCGTACAGCTAACGAAGAAAAAGCCACCTGACAATGCCAGGTGGCTTTTTCTTATTCCCATTCAATTGTGCTTGGCGGCTTCGAAGTAATGTCGTACACAATCCGGTTGACGTCTTTTACTTCGTTGACAATGCGTCGCGAAATAGAATCTAAAACTTCATAAGGTAGACGCACCCAATCCGCGGTCATGCCGTCTTCACTGGAAACAATTCTGAGGCCGACCGTATAAGCGTAGGTACGTTCATCCCCCATAACTCCGACACTTTTCATGGCAGGCAAGATAGCGAAGGATTGCCATACCTTACGGTAAAGCCCGGCATTTTTGATTTCCTGATACACGATCGCATCGGCTTCTCTGAGAATATCCAATCGTTCGCGAGTAACTTCACCGATTATGCGAATAGCAAGTCCCGGACCAGGGAAAGGCTGACGCCATACAATTTCTTCCGGCAGATTTAATTCCCGTGCAAGCGCCCGTACCTCATCTTTAAACAAATCGCGCAACGGCTCAACCAGCTCGAACTGCATGTCCTCCGGCAAACCGCCTACATTGTGATGACTTTTTATAACCGCAGCTGTTTCCGTACCGCTTTCAATAACATCGGGATATAAAGTGCCCTGCACCAAGAAAGCAATATCGCCTAGTTTCTCGGATTCTACTTCAAATACACGGATAAACTCTTCCCCGATAATCTTGCGTTTCTGTTCGGGATCGGTTACACCGGCCATCCGGGCCATAAAGCGATCGGTTGCATCGGCGTACACTAAATTCATCTGGAATCCATCACGGAAGGTTTTCACTACATTTTCAGGTTCATCCTTACGCAGGAAACCATGGTTAACAAATACGCAGGTAAGCTGATCACCAACCGCCCTGTGAACCAGCACTGCCGCAACCGAAGAATCAATGCCACCGCTCAATGCACAAAGAACCTTTTTATCTCCCACTTGCTCACGAATAGCTTTGACGGCTTGATCAACAAAGGACCCCATGTCCCAATCGCCCTTACAACTGCATATATTAAATAAAAAGTTTCTTATTAATTTCATGCCTTCTGGAGTATGCACAACTTCGGGATGAAACTGAACACCGTAAATGGCTTTTTCCGCGTTTGCCATTGCGGCTACTGGAGTACTCTCGGTATGCGCCGTAACCTTAAAGCCGCCGGGAGCCGCAGAAATATAATCACCGTGACTCATCCAAACCTGAGTCTCGGAAGAAATTTCAGCAAAAATACCACCATTATTATCGACATACAACTTTGTATTGCCATATTCGCGGGTAGAAGCCCTGTTTACAGTGCCCCCCAGCGTATAAGCGGTAAACTGCATACCATAGCAAATACCTAAGATAGGAATACCTGAATCGAACACGGCCTTATCGCATTGTGGTGCATTCTCCTGATATACACTGGAAGGCCCGCCGGAAAAAACAATCCCCTTCGGTGCGAGCGCTTTTATTCTTTCCATTGTAATTGTATACGGCAGTATTTCGCAATACACGCCGCACTCCCTGATGCGTCTGGCTATGAGCTGACTATACTGCCCGCCGAAATCCAAAACCAGCACCATTTCATGATTTTTTACTATCATTACGCAACCATTCCTCCTACTAGATTCATAATAGACCAAACTATACCATAAATTGTTTCTGGTTGTAAATGGCCTTCAACCGACTACTTCTCAATATTATAAGTTTAAATATATTCTTTTCTAAAGGAAATTTTCCTTCCCATTGAGATAACAAAATTATTTATTTTTATATTTTTACAATTTATGATAATCTTTACTCTTAATTTTTCCTTTCCATTATACATTTTTTGTCATATTACTTAATTTTATGCAATATTAGTAAACAATTGTGAAGGATTTCTTATATTTTAGAAGAATTCTAAATAGTATTACTGAGAAATATTCATATAGTTTAACTTACAGGAAACGCAGCAAGGCATCCACCGTCACAACATCACTTAGCATCTCAAACTTCAGAATCAAAGGAATTTTCTTGATATTCCTTGGTCTCCCAACCGTTTATCAGCCTTTTCCAACATCCATTTCTGACAATTTATATTGTGCACTTGTAGTTATCTATAGACATTCTCTCAGCAAAAAATCAACAAGGTAGGCATCTTTATTCAAAACAGGAGGATTCAAATATGAAAAGTCTTAAGTTAAAACTTACTATTGTCATGGTACTACTCTTTGTTTTATCCCTTATTACCTTAGCAGGCTTAAACTACTGGCAGGCAAAAAACGTAATCCTAAAAAATGTAGATTCCGAATTGACAGCCCAAGCACAAGCCGGAGCCGGTAAAATAAGCGCTACTTTGTTAACCAGTCAAACGGAATTAATGACCATAGCCCGATCACCTATTTTAAACTCTGGTAATCGTACAGCTATTCAAGCCTATTTAAACTTAGAAAACCAAAATAAAAAAGAAATGTATCAAGCACTTGTCTATAGCGATAGTAACGGAAACTTCATTGATGCTTTTGGAGAAACCGGAAATCAGTCAGACGCCCCCTTCTTCAAGCAAGCCATCTCTGGAAATGCAGTAATATTAGGCCCTGTAATTGATAAGAAAAACGGCAACCCGGTTGTCTTTATGGCCATCCCGGTAAAAACAGGCGACCGCATCACCGGAATATTACTAGGCGTTGTCAATGCAACATCTCTTGCTAAAATCGTAGAAAACATTAAAGTGGGCGATACCGGGTACGCTTACGTTCTTCAAAATGACGGCACTACTATTTTTCACAAGAATAAAGAACGAGTAAACAACAATATACTCACAGATGCTACTACCACTCCTGAACTTAAAACCATTTCCGAAAAAATTATTAAAGGAGAAACTGGAGTTGGTATTTATACCTTTAACGGCACCAGTAAATACGTAGCCTACACACCTATAGAAGGCACTTCCTGGGCCATTGGTGTTAACCTTCCGGCAAACGAAGCTACCAGTGCGTTGACCGCTTTCACCTGGACAGCACTAATTACTATTATCGTAGTTCTAATACTTGTTAACATCGTAATTTACTTTATCGCCCGAAACATTACACGCCCTCTGGTTACACTCGAGAACGCCGCACAACATATCTCCGGCGGCGATCTCTCCCTGCAACGCTTAGATATCACCAGCAAAGATGAGCTGGGCCGAGTGGCAGCCGCTTTCGAAATCATGGTTGGCAATCTACGCAACTTAATACGCCAAATCACATCATCCGCCGAACAGGTAGCCGCTTCCTCCGAAGAGCTTAGCGCGAACTCAGAACAATCCGCCCAAGCTTCCCTTCAGATCGTAACATCCATTACAGATACGGCTCAAGGAGCGGACAAGCAGTCAGCGGCGGTTTCCAATGCCGTAACACTGGTAAGGCATATCTCCACAAATTCACAAGAGGAAGCCAAAAAAACCCAGGATGCAGTTGCCATACTCAAAGAGGCTGTCAACGCCGCCAATACGGGTAACCAAGCGGTAACCACTGCCATTGGGCAAATGACTCATATCCGCACAACCGTTGACAATTCAGCCCAAGTCATTACCGAACTGGGTGAACACTCAAAGGAAATCGGCCAAATTGTAGAAACCATCTCCGGTATTGCCAGCCAAACCAATCTCTTAGCCTTAAATGCCGCTATTGAAGCGGCCCGGGCGGGCGAGCAAGGCAAAGGCTTTTCCGTAGTGGCTGAAGAAGTCCGGAAATTAGCGGAACAGTCTCAGGAAGCCGCTAAACAAATTACTACCCTAATCAGCGAAATCCAAAGCAAAACAGATGAAGCTGTAGTTAGTATGAACAACGGTACGCACGAAGTACGGCGCGGGACAGAAATTGTCGATCAGGCCGGAAAAGCGTTTCAGGATGTTAACGAACACCTAAAATCGGCCACCGCCATCACACAGCAGACGGCCGATACTATGAGCAGCCAAGCTGCCCAAAGTGTTAAAGTCCTCGAAACCATCGAATTGGTTAGTACAATAAGTAGTAATATAGCCAGCCAGGCGCAAAATGTTTCGGCGGCTTCACAAGAACAGTCCGCCTCCATGGAAGAAATCACCGCATCAAGCCACCATTTGGCCGTGCTGGCAGAAGAACTCAACGTTGCTGTTCGCAAGTTCAAATTATAAATTTCTTTAAAAAGGCTGAAACCCACTGCGTGGGTTTCAGCCTTTTTTCTTAAGTTAACCCGTCTGAAAAACTAATGCCGATATAGCCCATCTTCACTGCAGCGGCTTAGGAGATCACCGACTGTGGTAATTTCATACCCTTGTTCTTTTATTTTATTGATTAGAATTGGCAACGCATCGGCTGTCTGCACCGGAGTATCCGACGCATGTAATAAAATGATAGCTCCCGGTTTAAGTCTTTTTACAACCCGCTCCACAATAACATCCCGACCTGGATTCTTCCAATCTAACGAATCAATATTCCAGATAATGGTTTTATATCCCAATTCCTCGGTCACTTTAAGTGAACGTTGGCTGTAGTGGCCATTAGGCGGCCGAATCAGCGTCGCATCCACGCCTGTTATTTCTTTTATTTGGGCATGAGCTTTCTGTATATCCATTCTTACCCAGTCATCTGACATATCCCCGTAGTTTTCATGGCGATATCCATGACTGCCGATTTCATGCCCATCCGCCACAATCTGTTTGGCAACCTCTGGGTATTTTTCTGCCCAAGGTCCCATAATAAAAAATGTTACCCGAAGGTTATTTTTCTTTAAGGTATCCAAAATCGAAGGAGTAAATGTATTACCCCAAGAATGGTCAAAAGTTAATGCTACCACCTTCTGGTTGGTACGGGTTCCGGCTATGGCTATCGGTCCTCCGGCAAGCAGGTCAGATACCTGTACATATACCGTGCCAATGGCCAATAAACCGATTATGCTATAAAAAAAATACCGCTGCCTAATCAAGCGCTTAAGATTCAAGATAATCATAAACGTCCCTCCTTCGCCACCATCAGTAGTATATATGTGTCGTCCATGCGAAATATGAACCCGAAAGCTACGTAAAACTCTTTTTTGGCTTGATCTAGTGGTTATTTTCTCAAAATCGTTGCTATTACAAGCTACATGCCCTAAACTTTGGAACGTATTTTTGTATCTCTTCAGGACAATCTAAAAAAGTAATCGAAAGGAGAGATGAATATGCCGGAAATTGAATATGTAGCCAACGGGGTTACTATAAACCCAGCCATACCTTCTCCCTTTGATGATGTTGAACTTTTCTACAATGGAATATTAACCCAAACAGGCGCTACCGATATTTACGCTCATGTTGGCTTTGGAATGGAATGGTTAGGTTCAAGTGACTACAAAATGGAAAAGACGGAGCACGGTTATAAAGCAAAAATATATATTCCCTCTAATGCCGAAAATCTCAATGTATGTTTTAAAGATGCCGCTAATAATTGGGACAATAATACAGGCTCCAATTATTCTTTCGTACTAAGCGTAGGAGACCGGAAAGATCAAACCCTGAGCAAAGTCAAAGATTGGTTTTAACTTTACTTTTTCGGAGGTGAATATATGACAGACGCCGCGCTATTCTGGGAAATAGCCATTAGAACAAGCATATCCTTTTTGCTTTTACTTCTTTTAATTCGCATTATGGGACGCAAACAAATTTCACAATTGACTTTCTTTGATTACATTACCAGCATTTCAATTGGATCAATTGCCGCAGTGGTAGCTATCGATACATCGATTCCTTTAATAGTCGGAATCTTTGCCTTAATTGTTTGGACAGTCTGCATTATGGCTGTCAATCTTCTTACATTAAAAAGCGTACCTGCCAGAAAATTCATTGACGGCACACCCATTATGGTCATCTATGACGGCAAAATTCTCGAAAAGAATCTTGGCTCACGCTTTTATAATGCCCATGACCTTCTTATGGAATTGCGGGAAAATGGCGTATTCGATCCGAACGAAGTGCAGGTGGCTATCGCCGAACCTAATGGTAAGCTGAGCATCTTGAAAAAATCTCAATATCAGCCCATAACGGTAAAAGATCTTAATTTGCCGCCCAGCACACAAGCTGCCAGTTGGTTTGCCGGTAAAGAGCTCATCGTCGACGGTAAAATTATGGAAGAAAACCTAACTGCTTTCGGCATCCAAAAAGAGTGGCTCAACGAACAGCTCAAAAACCAAGGGATTACCCAAGCTTCGGAAGTACTATTAGCGACTATTACCCCGGAAGGCACCCTATACTTAGATAAAAAGAAAGACGCTGCGCCTCTGAATGTAACGTAACCCTAATCTATCAAAGACTTCTCGCAATCAGAGAAGTCTTTTTATATGAGTAACCCAACCGAAAATGTCAATATGAAGTAAAAATATTGTGAAATGTTCAAAATCGGCTGGAAACAAGCTTCATGAAATGGTAAAATATAAATATAAGCTAATAATGCGCTGATCTGATATTTCCAAACCGATTTTTTGACGAAAAGTAGGTAAACCCGCTCTTCGTCAATTAACGGCAGGAATTAGCGTTGAAGCGTGTTAATTTAATTGAATTAAAGGAGAATCTAAAATGAGCTACAAAGTTACAAAAGCAAGTGAAGCTACCCCCTACGAAGCTCCAGGACATTACGATATGCGTCCTACCAGGCTCCATAACCCGGGAGATGTCAATGAAGGCCGGATTATTATGGGTCTGTCGCATTTCCTCCCAGGCGGCGGTGCAAAATACAATGCCATTCCTGTTGAGTTCATTTATTACATTGTGAGCGGCGAAATGACCGTCACTATCGATGGCAACACGTTTGTCCTTGGAGCCGGCGATTCCGTTCATGCTGGCCCGAACACCGGAAAAGAGATTATCAATAATGGCAAAGTTACTGCTACCATGCTGGTAACCATCTTACCGGCTGATAAATAATCCAGCTTTCTAAAAGCTATAATACAAAAAACCGAAGCCGCTTACATGTTTAAGCGGCTTCGGTTTTTTTGTATTATAGCGTAATGCAGCTTTTGGTAGTGCCTACTCTAACGTGGTTACGCCTGATTCCTTGACAAAATTTAGTATCATTAACTTTTACTGACCACTCTACAATGAAAATAGCCAATTTTTATTATGCCATTAGCATAAAATGTATCCTTTCATAAAATCAAATAGACTGACTATTGTTCACCCCCGCTAATTTTTCCTAAAACGTCCCTAATTCCATCCATTTTATACCGATAGCAATATATACTGCCTTTTTCGCAATTTGCCCTTCACTTCGCACATGAAAATGGATGGCATCCATAAACACTACGGCGTAGATACACTTTCCAATGGCCGTATCTGCCAGTCCTTAACAACCGGCAATATTTTATCGGTAACCCGGCTGATCGTACTGTCAGATACCTCTAAGCCGTAAATGTCACGAATATGCTCCTCAATATCGCTGGTCGTCGTGCCTTTTGCATACATCGATAAGATTTTTTCTTCGATATCGCCGCTGAGGGTGGTTTGGTTTTTCTTTACTAGTTATTGTATGATCTTAAAAAAAGTTTTCTACGTGAACTTCCATTATTACGGCAATTAAACACAGATCGTTTACAGTAATATCAACATGCCTTTTTTCGGGGTATGTTAACCAAGTTTTGTTGTTTCCTAGTTTTATCAACAATATATTTTCCAGACATACCTTTGGATATTCTTATTTCCCTTATTCTATCACCAACATTTATCATTACAACCCCGCCCCATTCTGTTTTAAAAGCCTGTCCATTAATTACCATTAATTTGTCTAACTTTGCAGGAAATTGATGTAATTCGCGGTATTATATTATAATAATTACATTAATGTGAGGTATTTATTTTGGATAATGTCTTTCTAATTATATTACTACTCTCATTTGCATGTTTATTAATCACTCTGACTGCAGTTTTTCTTTTTGTTGTTGGCCTTACCGTCGATACAAAGAAAGCACAACAAACATCCCAACAGCCTCAACAGGAAGTTGTTGCACAGCAGCCCGCAGAAACACAACCGCAGACACCTGCGCAAAAAGATGATTCAGACGTTTTAGGTTCTAATAAAGATTCAGCTAATGTTAGTACTTCATCAACGTCTCCCGCCCCCACAACTAAATCAGCGCCTATTAAAATAACTGGTTCCGGCCCTAATGGTGAAAGAATCAAGGGACATATCGGTAAAAACGGTACAAAAATTTATTATACACTTGGAGATCGGCTTTATGATAAAACCAAAAACGTTTCTGCCTGGTTTTTCACTGAAGAAGACGCGAAGGCAGCCGGTTATAGAGCAAGCAAAAGATAAATCTATATGTTGAGCCGCCCCACAAAGGGTAGCTCCTTTTTCTATTTTTTGAGAAATCATTTCACGAATATACCTGCTTACCCATTATCTTGCATATATACCGTGCCTAAACCACCGGCCTTTAGAGATGCCGCCTTGCGCATATCAGTAACGCGGTCATCTTCCCAACTGGAAAGTACCGTTACAAATACTCCGCAACTTCACGTACATTAACTGCCTAGCTAGCCATGTTTTGCATAGTAACGGCAATTTCTTCTGTAGCAGCCGCTTGGGATTCAGTCAAACCAGTTGTGACTTTTATTGCGTCCACAATACTTTTTTGATCCGTTTGAATTACCGCTAGTAATTCTTTGATTTTCTTTACCGCCTGAGCACTATTCTCCGCCATTTTTCCGTATTTCATTCGCAACGGACAACAAACCCGCGTCCTTCCTCTCCAGCCCTGGCAGCCTCTATTGCCGCATTTAATCCGAATAGATTTGAACTAACGGAAACCTCGTTTACAAAATGCAAAATTTCATCGGTTTTTAAAATTCCCTCTGACATATTCGCTAAAGTCGTTTGAACATTTTCCATATTCATCATTAATAAATTATCACTTCCAGCCAATTCCCCATTCTGACGATGATACCACCAGAAAAGTTTACCTGCACGTGACCAAGGACATAAAAAAGAGGCCGCCCATAAGTTTGATCAACTCATGGACAACCTCTAATTTTTAGGCTAATTCGGGTAGCAAAATGGTAGCATTTAATGTTTTTAAGTCCTAGACCCCTGAGCTTACTGGGCCGGTAGGCTTAATTACATCATACCGCCCATCGATACCGGCAGCAATCATATCGATATACTCTTCGGTCAGTGCATTGAAGCCCATGCCTTTACCGGCTTTTTTCACGTTTTCAACAACAACGGAACCTTCCATGCCGGCATTGTAAGCAATTTGACGAACAGGTTCTTCGATAGCTCGTTTAACAATGGAGATACCTGTTTTTTCATCGGCGTTAGCTGGTACAACAGTATCCAGTACAGGCAGAACATCGATGAAAGTGGTGCCGCCGCCGGCAACAATGCCTTCTTCAACAGCCGCCCGAGTTGCGTTGAGCGCGTCTTCGATACGATGTTTCTTTTCTTTGAGTTCTACTTCGGTAGCTGCACCAACGCGGATTACTGCTACGCCGCCAGCCAATTTGGCCAAACGTTCCTGCAATTTTTCCTTGTCGAAGTCAGAAGTCGAATCTTCAATTTGAGTTCTGATTTGAGCTACACGAGCTTTAATGCTTTCAGTAGTACCGGAACCATCAACAATTGTTGTTTCTTCTTTCGATACCCGAACTTGACGAGCACGGCCAAGATCGCTGAGATCCACGCTGTCGAGCTTGCGACCAATGTCTTCAGTAATAACAGCACCATTGGTCAGAATAGCGATGTCTTCAAGCATAGCTTTACGACGGTCACCAAAGCCAGGAGCTTTTACCGCAACAGCCCGGAATGTTCCACGCAGCTTATTAACAACCAAGGTAGCCAGAGCTTCGCCTTCTACGTCTTCAGCTATAATAAGTAATTCTTTACCCTGCTGTACTACTTTTTCCAGTACAGGCAGCAAGTCGGCAATAGCACCAACTTTGCGATCAGTGATAAGGATGTATGGATCATTAAGAATAGCTTCCATTTTGTCTGTATCAGTGATCATGTATGGAGAAATGTATCCACGGTCAAATTGCATACCTTCAACCACTTCGAGATCAGTACCGGTTGATTTTGATTCTTCAACAGTGATAACACCGTCTTTCCCCACTTTATCCATTGCTTCTGCAATGAGTTTACCGATTTCTGCATCTGCGGCGGAAATCGAAGCAACCTGAGCAATAGCGTCCTTGGTTTCAACCTTTTTCGCGATTTTTTTGATTTCTTCAACTACAGCAGCAACAGATTTTTCGATGCCTTTTCTGATAATCATCGGATTAGCACCGGCTGCTACGTTGCGCATACCTTCGCGAATCATAGCCTGAGCTAACAGGGTTGCAGTAGTGGTACCGTCACCGGCAACATCATTGGTTTTTGTAGCAACTTCTTTAACCAGTTGTGCTCCCATATTTTCAAACGGATCTTCCAAATCAATGTCTCGGGCAATAGTTACACCGTCATTAGTAATAGTCGGAGCACCAAATTTTTTGTCAAGAACAACATTACGACCCTTAGGTCCTAATGTAACTTTTACAGCGTTAGCCAGAGCATTAACGCCTCTTTCCAGAGCGCGGCGTGCTTCTTCGTCAAACAAAATTTGCTTAGCCATCGTGTTGTGTCCCCCTTTTATTTATTCAACAATTGCCAGGACGTCTCTCTCGCTGAGGATGAGATAGTCTTGACCGTCGATTTTTACTTCCGTACCGGAATATTTTGAGAATATTACTTTGTCACCAGCTTTGACATCAACAGCAACGCGTTGACCATTGTCAAGAACTTTACCGGTTCCTACCGCAACTACCTTACCTTCTTGCGGTTTTTCTTTCGCAGTGTCAGGAAGTACAATGCCACTTTTAGTTACTTCTTCTCGTGCCAAGGGTTGAATAACCACCCTATCGCCTAATGGCTTAATCATGGTAAAAAAACCTCCTTTTATTTGTAAGCCTTATAATTTTTGTGTTGTTAGCACTCATCACTAGCGAGTGCTAATTCCATAATTTATATTATATAATTCAAGCTAAAAAATCAAGAGCTTTCCCGGTAATTTTAGCCTATTTTTTACGATTTTTTTTAAACTATCCTGTTTTAGCTCCTTCTTACGTTGCAAACAGAGGCTACGAATAGGCAATTGAGAAAAAACACAATCGGCAGCCTTCCTGCCAATCGTGTTTTCTACAGACCTACCATGTTTAGGGAACTTATAGATTATAGACATGTAATTACTTTTTCTTGGTCGCAGCTTCGACAACCGCTTCCGCGACTTCCCGGATGGACTTCCTTTTGGCCATACTGTATTGCTGAAGTCGCCGGTAAGCCTCATTTTCGTTTAAACCATACGCATCCATCAGTATCCCTTTAGCTCTATCCAATACTTTCCTGGTTTCAAGTGAATTTTTCACTTGGTCAAGTTCCCTTTCCAATTCAGCAAATTCCTGAAACCGAGACAGAGCAATTTCCATGGCGGGGAACAAATTCGCTTCTTTAACCGGTTTAACAAGATACGCCAATACACCCGAATCTTTTGCTTTTTCGACAATTTCCTTCTGGCTGAAAGCGGTTAACAAAAGTACGGGCGATATTTTTTCGGCAGAAATAATTTTCGACGCAGCAATACCATCCATTTCCGGCATTTTTATATCCATAATAACCAAATCAGGTTTATGTCTTCTCACAAGTTCGATAGCGCGAACCCCATCTGCGGCTTCACCTACTACGCTATGACCGGCTTCTTCCAAAAGTTCTCTAAGATCCATACGTATAATCGACTCATTATCAGCAATAACAATCCTAAGTGGTTGCATTTATTATCCTTCCTCCTTCCTACGGGGGACGGCAATACAGGCGTGAGTTCCGCCTTCGGAATATAGCCGAAATTTACCGCCAAGATCATTTTCGATAAGAGTTCTTATAATTTGCAAACCCAGGCTGCTTGATTTTTTCTGACCGAAATCAGGCGGCAGCCCAATGCCATTATCCCATATTTCAATTTCGTATTCATCGGTCATGATGGTCATATCAACCCCAATAACCCCTTCCCTGCGGCCGACAAAGCCATGTTCGATAGAATTTTGGATAAGTTCGTTAATAACTAAAGCCAAACTAATCGCCGCATCTGACGGCAATATAATAACCTGCCGGTTAAAAATAGTCTGGATGTTAAAATCCGGTTCCAGCATGTTCTGAATAACTAAATCCAAGATGTTTTTAGCCACTTCCGCTACATCAATGTACTCGGCGTCCTGTTGAGATAAGAATTCGTGAACTACAGAAATGCTGAGTATCCGGTTGACACTTTCTCTAAGCGCAGCCTTGACTTCTACGGAATCCGTTCGTCGGGACTGAAGACGGAGAAGACTAGCAATAGTTTGCAGATTATTCTTTACCCTGTGGTGTATTTCCTGGATGACCGCAGACTTGATTAACAGTTCCTTTTCTTTTTTCTTAATAGCGGTAATATCAGCTACGATAATAATCGTACATAGCGTTTGGTTCCCCTTGACGATAGGAATGGCACGTTGAGCCAGTACTATATTGCCGACCTCCAGCTCCGTTTCCTGCGGCTGACGGGTATTAGCCGCCTTTTGCGCTAAACGGATATTAATCTGACGGTCATATACCTTGCGCCCAACAATTTTCCCCAGCCCAAACACCTTATAAAGACTACTGGCGGCAGCATTGGCAAAAATAATCTGTCCCCGGTCATCCACAATAATAATCCCTTCCTGTGCGGATAACGGACGATACACATTGCCTACGGCTTCCATTCGGTGTGAGGTCAATAAAAGATAGGCCGTGTCAATTACTACCTTATGGGCCCCTTCCGCTGCTTCCTCGGGGCTAAATTCAAAGCTTACCGCCGCAATTACTTTGCCGTTCTGATCATACAAAGGAAAAGTATGCATGGAGATTACTTCCATCCCGAGCGCCCATTCCCGCTGTCCGCTGATGCGTTCACCGGAAAATAACGTCCGCCAAATTAACGGTTCTTCGGTAGCACTCACAGTAGCTCCCAACAGATTCGGCTTATATTGCAGAACACTGGTATTGGGCTTGGCTTGCGCAATTATTACTAAAAAATGTTCTTCCCTTGCTTGGGCGTATACAGTTACTTGCGCATGCGCCAAATCGGCAACCATTTCCAAAATACCAACGTTGGCCTCCAGTTCGTGAATCTGCCCCGGCTTTAACGCCGTTATTCTCTGGCAAATATCCCCAACAACCCCCATAAACTCCTCCAATGCTGTGTTAACGTAATTACTATTCAAGCTGCTATTAATAAAATCCTTGTCACAAGGTACTTAAATCCCCCTATTTAGCCAACACTTTCCTGCTGTACTATTTACATTCTTACTTTACGCCGTAAGCCATTATGCCTTCAGAGAAAAGTATTTGTTTTCCCCCAGCTTTAAAGACGGTAGCGCGTTTAACCTTAGATCCGTCCATTCCCCAGCCCGGTGTTTAAAAAAGGCGCGTGAGGCAATCATCGCGGCATTATCTGAACATAGCACAAGCGACGGATAAAAAAGCTTAAATCCAGCCTCCGCTGACTTTTCTGAGAGTTCTGCACGCAAGCCTGAATTCGCCGCGACACCGCCAGCCAGTACAATTTTATCAACAGCGTACTGTTTAGCCGCTTGCAGGGTTTTCGTCACAAGTACATCGACTACGGCTTTCTGAAAACTTGCGGCAACATTTGCCTGATCGACAGACTCACCTTTTTGTCGGGCACTGTTCAGATAATTTAAAACGGCAGATTTAAGACCACTAAAGCTAAACTCATAGTTTTCTCCCGTCTTGGCCCGCGGAAAACTAATGGACTCTGGATCACCTTGGGCCGCCAGCCTGTCGATAAAAGGTCCCCCCGGATAAGGCAACCCCATTACTCTAGCCACTTTATCAAAGGCTTCTCCGGCTGCATCATCTCGCGTTTGACCCAATAGTTCAAAATCATTATACCCCTTCTGATACACTAGCGAAGTGTGACCACCAGATACAACTAACGCCACAAAAGGTGGCTCAAGCTTCTGATGGGCGAGGTAATTCGCGAAAATGTGTCCTTCCAGATGATTGACGCCCACCAGTTTTTTTTGAGCTGCAAAGGCCAAAGCTTTGGCTGCCGCAACGCCGACTAGAAGTGCCCCTACTAATCCCGGACCATACGTAACACCAATCGCGTCCACGTCAGCTAGTTTTACGCCGGCAGCCGTCAGTGCCTCATCCACCACCGGCATTACGTTCTCAATATGTTTACGAGACGCAATTTCCGGTACCACGCCTCCAAATTTTTGATGAACATCAATTTGTGAAGAAATAATATTGGATAAAATTGTCCTTCCATCGGCTACAATGGCCGCCGACGTCTCGTCGCAGCTAGTTTCCAAACCCAATATCAGCGACAAAGTAGCACCTCTCCTTCTGCTATTCCTATC
>JAGGAE010000104.1 GCA_017889725.1 Bacillota bacterium
TCCATTGTCTTTATTGCTAATTCAGTCCGCGGTATCGAATACAACCATTGAGCAACTTTCTTTTTAGCTTGTCTATCCATAATATAATCCCTCCCACCGCAATAATCAGCCTGCATACTCCGCATCCCATTCACCCAGCTCCACAGCTATAGCTATCAATATTCCTTCTAACCACCTGTAAACAGTCCGGCGGTCACACTGAATTTTTATCGCGATACCCTCTATAGTCAGATAGTTCGACCAATACCGCAGCTCCACAAGTTTCTGCTTCTCTGGTGGCAACCTCTCCATTACCTTTTCAATTGCTCGCACTACCTGCACCATTCGCTTTAAGCGCTTACAAGTCAGCAGCTTGCTTGCCTTTGTATAAGTCGGGTTATTGGATTCTGGAGATTGCTCGATAATGTCCTCTCGCACTTCTAAAATGTCACGTTTGATCTGATGATAATCCGCAAGCTCAGCCTCAATATAATTTCGTAATGCCCTTCTGAGTTTTGGTCGCATAACTCCCCTCCCGCCATATGGCATCACTTAAAATGCTCTATATTTTAACATGGCTAACTCTGTCGGCCAATTCAGATCTTTTTGCATCGTTAAAGCTATTTACCTCGCTTAAGTAGCCGGTTATTCTCCGTACCCGCCTGATCGGCGACTTCTCCTTCGCCTCTATCACAACTTCTTCCCCGTCCAGCGTTATAAATATGCTGCTTAACTCCTTGCCCTTTGCCGCCCACAACTTTATTTCATCGTTAGCGTATTCTGTGGCCTCTGGTTCTGTTATATCCTCTACGCATGTCACTCTTACACCGTTTATTATTGATTGCATGTTATCCCCTCCCAACACCAATAGGGCGGTGTTATCCGCCCCTTTTAATTAGCTTGCATTCTCTGCCTTTTCATATGTTTCATGGAATATATCCGGTTTACATGGATATCGTTCGCCTTTTACTCCAGTAATAATGTAGTCTCCTTTTCTAATTATGTGCGGCCCTTCAAGTGTTTTTATGAATGGCTGTGGGGTTTCAATAATCAAATCATTTTCTTCTATTACGAATGGCCTAATTTTAATAAACTCCTCTGCAGCTTCTTTAGTTTTAAATCTCGACTCATAGGTATCATATTCGTTTGAATAGTATACAACCCATCCGTCTTCCATTCCAAGCTTGTACACTTCCGCCTCAACAACTACAGGCTTTTTACGCCATTGTCCCATCACAACGCCCCCTTTATCGCTATAGCCACCAGCACCACGGCCCCTATTACCACCAACCCTACAGAAGTACACATCAAGTTATATAGTATGTTAGTCAGTTTTTGTATTGCGGGTCGCCTCCTTTGCCATTTATTAACTACCATTTTTTATTCTTCTGCTATAAAATATTATTATCAATTACGTATTTTTTTTTATTAACATTCAATAAACGTTTATGTACCATTAAAGTAGTAAAAACCATCTCATAAGGGGGTAAAAACCTTGCGTAATATCCATCATCAACTCATTAACTCCATTTTTATTGATATTGACAATGCTATAGCTCGTACTAAAAAAAGTCCTGGCGAAATTATTACTGATTTAATGCGACTGCACCCTGAAATTAGTATTTTTCTCGATGATTGGACTGCTCTTCGTCCAGAAGTACAAACTGCCATTACTACTCGTATAAAGAACACACTTGCTAAAATGGCCTGACCAACAGACAGGTAACCATCACAGTACCGCCTCCCACATAACACCGGTGCATCCGGGGATAATATTACTGCTACCTTATCCCTAGAGCAGGGCCAGTTTCCTAGCAATGGCCTTGTTCTTTTGTCATTTCTCTAATGGACTAGTGAACACTCGTTCTATATAATTATGTAAAGGGATGATACATATGGAATTAGAATTAAACAGCAAAGTTATGGGCTTAGTCGTTGATGAGCTTACCAGAGCAGTATCCCGAACCGGAAGAAGTTTTCATGATATAACGAATTCTCTATCAACCATATATCCCGAAATCCTTTTCTCTATTGAGGACTGGGATCATCTCTCCCTTGAGGCCAAAGACGGAATTATAAGCCGTATTATTAAAACTTTAGACTCTCTCGCATAGCCACCTGAACGGTGGCTATTTCGTTTGTTTACCCTCGATTACGCCGCCGCGATTCCTGCGCCATTTTCCTACGCTTCTTACGCTCTTTGGCCGCCCACTTAGAAAGTTTCCCGCCAGAGGTTAAACTGACATAAGCCTCATTTCTTCCAGCAAGTTTTAGTTTTGCCGCCCTATCTAGTTCGGGAGGAAATCTTTCATCATATTCAAATCCGGCATTCCGCCACCAACACACAACTTAACTAAATGACCTGTATCAACATTCATTTACTCCACCCCCATCAATCCTTGTTTTACCCAAATAGACTCATTTCTTTATTACAGCTAGGACTTAAATAAACGGTTTCTACTGCACTACCCGCCGCATTTGTGGCAATTCTCATGCTCCGTTTTTCCCATCCTGCTAGTTCTTCGTTATATAAATCATTTTCATAACTGCTAATAATCACATATCCCTTATGCTGCTTGCACAAATCAAGCAATGCCTTGTGCTCATCTTCTTGAGCAAATTCACATTTATAATGCAATTGGGTTCTTGTACTTTTCAAATAAGGCGGATCTACATACAGCAAGGTATTTTTACGATTATACATTTCAATCAACTCGAGCGCGTTCATATTCTCAATCTGAGCCATTTTTAGACGTTCAACCGTAGTTAATATTCTCTCAGGCAATTTGCACCAATACTTCGGTCGGAATACCGTATTGGTCCGATCATGCGCCCATGCCGTACTGCAGTATGTTTTACCCCCAAAAGCTTGCCAAGTTCTAACAAGAAATCTTCGTGCCTGTTCAATTTCGTCACCAACAGTTTCATAGCAATCCCGGTACTCTTCACGGCTATATGGTGTCATTTCAATAACTTTGGCTAATTCATCGGCTGATTCACGAACAACCCGAAATAAATTCACAACGTTATTATCAATATCATTTATTGTCTCGGTACCGGATGGCTGCTTATTGAAAAATACAGCACCAGAACCAAAGAACGGTTCGCAATATACGTCATGGCTTGGGAACATATTGATTATCCAATCCGCTAACCTCCATTTAGCACCCGGCCAACGCAAAATTGTTTTCGGCACCTATGACACCCCCGGCGGTTTAACCAATGGTACATACTCCGTTCTCTCAGCAAGCCGATCACCCCATACCGCCCATAGCACTTCCATTGTTGGCCTAGCATTCTTAACCTTGAATAAAAAATCTGGCCGCCAGGTCAAAGGCAATATCGCCATTGGCGGATATTCTTTAAACAATTTCAACCTACATTCTGCATGCCAATACTGTGACTTCAATAGCATTGCAAAGGGCTTCTTATGATCAATACACCTACGAATAAATTGTTCTGATAAGCTGAATGGTGGATTTGTAATTATCCAATCAATCCAGTTGGGCAATTTGGCTGTTAAAAAATCAATCCCAACAACACCAAAACCACGGTCAAATAATTCAGTTGCATACACTCTGTGGCAAAAATTAGATAGTACATTAACCATATGACCTTCGCCACAAGCTGGCTCCCAAATAATCGTGTCTAGCGGCAATTGCAAGTATTTCATTAAAGCTATAGTTACATTGCTAGGAGTAGGGTAAAAATCAGTTTTGGATCTATCAATTGCCGAACTATTCGCCAATACTGTACCTTTCATTCACCCCACCCCCTATGATGCATCTGAATAACTTGCGTACAATGTATCATTGTTAATAACTAAGCAATCTTGCCACCAAGCATGTATTATAAATATTTTTGATGTTACTTTTTCCACCCAATCAATGCTTACAGGGCTTCCAAGCCCACCGCTGATTAGCATTAAACTATTTTTTTCAATTTTCATATCTCTATTAGCAATGCAATCACTAACTATGCCGTCATCATGGTTTATTAATATTTTTATCGTGCTACCTTCCGGTATTGTTCCGTTATAATGTTCAAACACCTACCTCCACCCCCAAGCCTAACCAACGTTTTCTGCACCAATTGCCCCTGTGCAAAGCTCCGGCAGATTCACCCTAACCAACGCTTCCGCAAAAGGCGGCGGTACTGCATTCCCGCACCGTGCTACCTGTGCCGCCTTGGGGTAATAAAACCCTGTGCCGCAAATAACTCTCGCGGCTCCAGCATCCTCATTCCAATGTCTACAATTTGATAATCCTGACCGTGAATTGTTACCAAACCCAAACGGTCTTTCGTAGTTATCGTGTGCAGCGGTTCGTTGACTCCCTGCCCCGTAGAAGTACCGTAATACTTAAGCAAGAACGCTCTGACTTCCCCGAAATGCAGTCCTCCAGCCGTAATCGTCTGAAGCGGATCTGTTACTGGCTGTCCGATGTTTTTACCCTTCATCTTTACCAAGTGACTAGTAACCAGAGCATTATGATCTACAGCCGTCACTGTAGGTAATGGACCATTTAAGTCAGCTCCCGGTCCGGTATAATTTCCACCGTAGTGCTTTGCTAGGAAAGCAGCTACTAAACCATACCTACTCGATGCGTCCAATGTCAGAATCGGGCTATCCATTGCTTGTCCACGAACCTCATGTTTCTGTGTTTCAGAATGATACTGCATAAGCGATGCTGCAATTAATTGCGATTTTCCACCGCCACCCGCCGTAATAGTACCCAATGGGTCCGTGACCGAATGACCAACGGACTGCCCAAACTGACGGCCAATCACCGGTACCACTATGCCCCATCCGTTTTTTGCAGTAATAGTTTGCAACGGTTCATTAGTGCGCTGTCCTCGAAAATCCGACCCATGATGATTTACCTTGATGATAAACGGCTCCGGGTTATCAATCACAAACTTTTGTATCCCCCGGGCAATTCGCCGCATGGTGTTTTCAGCCAGCGGCTTTTTTCGGTCAAAGATTGAAGGGCAAGGTATCGACCAATCAATAATCTCCGCAGCCGTCCTCCATGGTTTCAGCTTCCCGTTTTTTACTTCAAGACTATCTGGATTACCGTGTGTTGGTTTCGGCCAAACTATCTGCCGGCCATCACACCGGGCCACAAGGAAGAACCTTTTTCGAATTGTAGGTGCTCCGTAATCACAGGCTTTTAGTTCTCTGTAGTCAACCTTATACCCCTGACGCTTTAGGGCATTGATAAATGCTTTAAAGGTATGTCCTTTACGTTTTGGATCAGGAATAAGATATCGTTGATTATAAGGAACGATTTCTCCCTCTTCAGAAACAACAACCTTAATTTCTTCATCTTCGCTTTCTGGATATATTATTTTTAGCATCCGTCCCGTTTCAGTATCTTTCTTGGCGATTAGCGGTCCCCATGTAATAAACTCCTCAACGTTTTCGAGCATAATTACTCTCGGCCTTACCGTTGCCGCCCATTTAACCGCTACCCAAGCTAGCCCCCGGATATTTTT
>JAGGAE010000056.1 GCA_017889725.1 Bacillota bacterium
ATGAAAAAAATCGGGTTAAGTGCGAAAACCCGCAATTTTATTGATTTAATCGGCCAACTGAGATTTCAGCAACGATGGACGCAATCACCGAGGATTCCCGAGACTTCGGTTATGGGACACATGTTGATTGTTGCCATGCTGGCCTATCTCTGCTCGGTAGAGATAGAGGCCTGTGATCTTAGGTTATGTAACAATTATTGGACAGGACTGTTTCACGATTTACCGGAGGTGTTGACCCGGGATATTGTTTCTCCGGTAAAAAGTTCGGTGGAAGGTCTGGGTGATTTAATTAAAGAAATTGAAAAAAGACAGGTGGAGGAGAAAATCTTTCCGCTTCTGCCGGAAAGTTGGCATGAGGAACTGCGTTACTTCATGGAAGATGAGTTTGCCAACAAAATAAAAAATAAGGGAACGATTCAAAAAGTGAGTGCGGAGGAAATTGCGGAATGCTTTAATGCGCCTGAGTTTTCGCCGGTTGACGGCCAAATAATAAAAGGCTGTGATGAGCTTGCAGCCTATATTGAGGCAAAGCTTTCAATCAGGTATGGAATTACTTCGCGTCATTTGGAAGAAGGTTCGGTGTACTTGTATCGGAAAAATGCCAATCGAAAAATAGCGGGCATTGATTTTGGGCAGCTTTTCGATAGTTTTTAATAGTTATGGGCAGTCGAAGGCTGCCTTTCTTTTTTTAGAAAGGGGGGGCTACATGAGTGATATAAAACAGCTTAATTTACGTAACTTGGAAGCTTTAATGGGCAAGCGTAAGCTATTACTGATTATGACGCTTGTCATAATATCACTAGTGGTTACCGGGTTTGTTTGGGCGCAAAAGAGAGTAAATATTATCGCAGATGGAAAAAATATTAGTGTAAGAACCATTCATAATAAACCGGAAGATATTTTAGCCCAAGCAAACATCAATCTCGGAGACAAAGACGAATATCGTTTATCTACGCAGAGCGTGGTTAGCGATACAACAATTGAAGTATATAGAGCAATCCCTGTGGTTGTAAAAGTGAACGGTAAAACCGAGATTATTACCACTGGTAAACCAACAGTGGGCGAATTGGCCGCCAGTTTGGGGTACACCCAAGAAAATAGCCGGCTAAGCCCGAGCGGAGATACAAGGCTATCTTCGATGCTGGAAATTGAGGTTGTTGCGTTAACCGAAAGAATGGTAACACAGCAAATGCCAATTGAGCCGCCGGTGGTTCGGCAGGCCGACAGCAGTATGGAAAAAGGTTTTGAAGAAACTGTTGACCAAGGCAGTGAAGGACAAAAGGAAGTCAGCATAAAAGTTTCGTTGGAAAACGGGAATGAAGTTTCCCGGACGGTGGTAGGAGAAAAAGTAGTAACACCGCCCAAACCTCAAGTAGTAAAAGTTGGGACCAGGGACACTGTAGAGACCTCACGTGGAGCTATGCGGTTCAGAACCACGCATATGATGGAAGCAACCGCTTATACGCCTTACGACGGTGCTCAAACCGGAATTACTGCCAGTGGGATTGCGGCAAGGCGAGGAATCGTTGCCGTAGACCCGTCTGTAATTCCTTTGGGCAGCAGGGTGTATATACCCGGCTATGGGTTAGCCCTGGCCGCCGATACCGGCGGAGATATTGTGGGGGACCGCATCGATTTATGTATGGAAGGCCGTGGCGAAGCTATGAGCTTCGGTCGCAAAACAGTAAAAGTCTATGTAATTGCCGAATAGTTTCGGCGTTGGGTATTTCATTTTCAGGTAAACCCTGCTTTACTCTCGCAGGGTTTACCTATTGTTTTATTAACATCCGATACTTAATTGGGGCGGGGTGCGAATGATTAAGGAAGTTATTGTAGTGGAAGGCAAAAACGATATAGCCGCGGTAAAAAGAGCGGTAGAGGCTGAATGCTTGGCTACGGAAGGATTTAGATTGTCAGCCGGTATTCTTAATCGAATTGCCGCTGCTTATACGCGCAACGGAATTATTATTCTTACCGACCCGGATAGTGCCGGTGAGCGGATAAGGACAAATCTCACGCGGAGGTTTCCTGATGCCAAGCATGCGTTTGTTTCCCGGGATGCGGCGATGAAAAACGGGGATATAGGCGTAGAGCAGGCATCGGCGGAAGCGATACAGTCCGCTTTGGAAAAAACCCGGTTTCATGAATGGGCGGGTAAAGATGAATTTACTATGCAAGATATCTGGCAGGCCCGCCTGAATGGGACGCCGGACGCGGTAGCGCGCCGGGCCGTACTCGGCGATACGCTGGGGATTGGTTATGCCAATGCAAAAACCTTTTTACGGCGTCTGAATCATTATGGTGTTTCACGGCAGGAATTTGTCCAAGCGGTAGAGCAATTGGAGGTAACTCATGCTTAAATCGGTTATTGCAAAAAGAGAAGTAACTCTTCACATCTTAAAAACGTTTGGCATCCATACTGCCAAGAAATTGGGGCAAAACTTTCTGATAGACGAAAGTGTTGTCCAGCGAATTGTCGAAGCGGCCGAGATTACAGCATCCGACACCGTACTGGAGGTGGGGCCGGGAATCGGAACGTTAACGCAAGGGCTGGCGGAAACACAAGCCGAAGTTGTGGCGGTAGAGTTGGATCAGAAGTTGATTTCGGTGCTTGCTAAAACCTTGGAGGGTTATGAAAATGTCCGGGTAGTCCATAATGATATCTTAAAACTGGATATTGTGGCCGAAATACCGGGTAAAACCTTTAAAGTGGTGGCTAATTTGCCCTACTATATTACTACGCCTATTATTATGAACCTGCTGGAGCATAAGCTGCCGATAGAACTTTTGGTGACTATGGTACAAAAGGAGGTTGCCGAAAGAATGGTAGCCGCTCCGGGGGGCAAGGATTATGGAGCCTTGTCGGTCGCGGTTCAATATTATACGTTGCCGGAAATTATGTTTTTGGTACCGCCCCGTTCGTTTATTCCTTCACCGGCGGTTGAGTCGGCGGTTATCCGTTGCAGGGTGCGTAAGGAACCACCGGTGAAAGTTCAGAGTGAGAAGACGTTTTTCCGCGTGGTTCGAGCTTCGTTCGCACAGCGGAGAAAGACGCTGTCCAATTCACTAAAGGCTGCCGGAATCGGCGGCGAGGTTTGTCAAAGTATTTTAACTGAGGCAGGCATTGACGGGATGCGTCGGGGAGAAACCCTCTCGCTGGAGGAGTTCGCTGCCGTCGCCAATGCATGGGATATATATCAGTAAAAAAAACGTGCGCTATTTTTCAGAGCGCACGTTTTTTTCATTTAGAAACTCATCGAGTAAGTCGAAGCGGCGATCGATATGATAACCAAGGTAATTTGTGTTTTGCCATTGTCGTGTCCGGGGTTTTTGATGGAAAACGGCAATGGCTTCCAGACAGTCTCCTACAATGGTGTCAATAATTTTGTTGGTATGAATTTGATTTTTTATAGAAGACCCTAATCGATAATGCGGGATGGTTGTAGCTACGTCAATTTTTAATTTGTGTACTCGTGCTAAAGCCATTACAACGGGCGGTATTGCAATTTCTCTGGTGGCGATAGTATCCAGTAGGCGGCGGGAGACGGCGTGGGGGCCATGGGCAGGTGTAGACAGATTTACTTTTTTCTCTAGGCCGAGTTCTTTGTTTAAATTCAGTCGCCACTGGAAGGTTGGGTTGTAGCGTTCGATATGGCGAGGTGGCAAGGGATAGCAGTTAGTAAGAGCCAAATCCAGGTGTTTTAAAAGTATTCCGTCAACCAGTTCCATAAGGTTTTCATTAAAAGTACCCACCATGTCACCATCAACGAAAAGAACGACATCACTGCCAAGCGACAGTGCAACTTTTGCACCAATTGCCCGAGGAACATCAATACCTAAGCACTCATGAAAGTAGATGATTTGGAGTTTTGGAATGCGCAACCGGAGTATTTCTTGCATAGTCGAATCTTTGGAACCGTTGGTAACTACAATAACGTGGTCGATGGGGAGCGTCCCCAAATTTTGCAGGACTGTTGAAATACGCCCTGCTTCATTCTTTGCGGGAACAACCACACTAATCAAGGGACCATCACCTCGGTGACTGAGTGCTGAAAAGCCTACTATGACTTTACTACAGTATATCTTTGGACATCCTGTTTTGACACTTGGCTACTTGGAAATGGTGAAGATAAATAAAAGCCGTCCATGGTGGCACATGGAGGCAGCCTTTCATATTATGGGTAGTAGTCAATGGGGAGGGATAAGGGTGTCTGATATAGTTGTAGGCGACCTTGTTATCCGTAAGTCGCACGGTGGTGATATATTATTCAAGGTGACGGATATTTGGGTAGATGAAAGCGGACAGCAGCAAATTACGTTGAAAGGGTTGCATCTGCGTTTGTTGGCCGACGCGCCGGCGACAGATCTTGAAAAAGTAGATGCCGATAAACTGGAATGTATAACCGGCGCGATGAAGGAAAAGTCCGAAAGGTTTCTAAGGCGGGCGATGGAACGCCAAAGTTTGGAGGAAGAACGGAGAAGAATGATGCGTTCGGAATCCAGTAAGAAGTATACTACTTTTGAAATTCCCGGGAGGGTCTTGCATATTGATGGTGATGAGGATTATTTAAAAATGTGTTTAAAGACGTACAACCAGCTTAATATAGAGGCTGTTGGGCGATGGATTGACGAAGAGAAGCAATCCGGGCAACTCCTCGCTTTGTTGAAAGAGTTTCATCCGGACATTTTGGTGGTAACAGGGCATGATGCTTTGATTGGCGGCGGGAAAAAGAGTTTTAAGGATATTAATAATTACCGGACGTCAAAGTATTTTATAAAATCGGTCCAAATTGCTCGCGAATACCAGGCGTCTCTGGATGATCTCGTTATTTTTGCCGGAGCCTGCCAATCTTATTTTGAGGCAATATTAGCTGCGGGGGCAAATTTTGCCAGTTCTCCGAACCGCATTTTTATTCATGCCTATGACCCGGTGTTTATCGCGGAGAAAGTGGCGTTTACGCCGGTGGGAAAGACGGTAAATGTTACCGATGCCATTAATGCGTCGGTTACGGGAGCGGAAGGGGTCGGCGGTATCGAATCCAGGGGAAAATTCCGATTGGGTATGCCTAAATCTCCCTATTAGTTTCATTAAGTGAGATCGGCAGTGATTTTCCGTAATAATCCATAAAGGCTGTATTTTTGTCACATAAGGCGAAAGCCCGGCATATATATAACTAGAACCTACAAAGGGGGGAATATGTGTGGACGATAAAAAACGCCAGACAGTAAGCGCTTCAGCAAGCGGATCGGTAATGGGCGCCTCTCCAAACCAATGCGTGCTGGGGGCCCAGACCGGCCCTATAATTGTACGACAAGTAGTCGGAGAACAAGAAAGACAAAAGGTATTGGATATTCATGTGGTCGTCCCGGACGCCAAACCGCCAATTGAACAAATCATTGACGTATTTATTAAAAATGTTGAGGTAAACAGTGTCGATGTTATCACAGACAAAGTAATCGTTCGCGGTGCTCTTGAGGTAAAAGCCATCTATGTGGCCGGAACGGCGGATCAGTCTGTGCATGCTGTGGAAGTTAAGAATTTTAAATGGACGCAGGACGTAGATGTGCCTGGTGCCCGTCGTGGGATGGATACCGATGCCAGTGTAGCTGTGGAATTTGTTGACTATGATGTAGAGGAAAACACGAGAGCCTATCGTCATAAGTATGGACCGCTTGGCAAATACGAAGAGTGCGAAGACGAGTGTGAAGAAGAAGAAGAAGAACCGGCAACCTATTATCAATGCGGTGTAACTCCGACCCCGCCGCCTCCGCCGCCCCCGCCCCCGCCGCAGCCCGAACCGCAGCCCGAGCCTGAACCTGAACCAGAAGCCGTGGGAACCCGCGATTTTGATGTGTCGATTGTGTTGAAAGTTGTAGCGAAGGTATTAGCGGATCGTGAAGTTCATTTAGGGCAGCAACAAATGCCGCCGATGCCGCCGCATCCTAAAGGATAACTGGGTGGATTCCTAGTTTCAACAAAGGGGGGGAGAAAATGAGCGATAATATGGCGTGCCAGCAACCGGAGCCGAGGCCGGAAACAATAGAAGTAGAACAAGTACTTGGTATGGATATGGCGCAGCGCGTAATAGAATTCAATATGGATGTTCCCGACCCTAAGCCGGATATTGAACAAATTATTGACGTATATGTGAAAGGCTTGGAAATAACCAAAATAGATGTTATTTCCAACAAGGTAATTGTCCGGGGCGATTTGTCCGTTAAAGTGATGTATGTGGCCAATTTACCTAAACAACCGGTGCATGCGTTCGAAAACAAAAAAGTTCGCTGGACGCGGGATATAGAAATTGACGGGGCTGGTCCAAACATGAAGGCCACAGCGGATGTGGCAGTGGAATATGTAAATTATGATTTTGACGTAAATAATCCTCGCCAAGTTTATATAACCATAGTACTTAAAGTGTGGACCCGCGTGGTAACAACTACGGAGATGGATGTATTTGCTTTTATGCCGGAAGAGCAGATGGGCGAGATGGAAACAGCCGGAACCCAGAATATGGGCGGACCAGGTTCAGCTTCCCATTATGGCGAAGCCAATGTTGTTGTATCCGGCATAACGCCGACGGCCGGAACGCCCATGGGGGTAAGTGGAACCGCTGTAGTTACGGGTAATAAAGTGAATGTCCGCAGCGGGCCAGGCACTAATTTTCCGGTCATTGTTCAGGTTAATAGAGGGGAAATGGTTACCCTTAAAGATCAGGCTTTTGGCTGGAACAAGGTTGTTTTGCAGGACGGCGGCACGGTCGGCTGGATAGCGGGCTGGCTTCTAAGTTCCGATAACATGCCGTCTACATTTCCCGGATAAAAGAAAGAGACCGTAAAAGGCGTAATTGCTTTTAAACGGTCTCTTTTAGTAATTTTATCGCCCGACGCAACGGATTAGACTTTTGGTATTTAGGTAAGGGCCGTGGAAAAAAGGTAACTTATCCTCCGGGGTATCATATACTTTACCGTTAGAAAAGGGGGCTGATAAAGTGATTACTGCAATCGAGTATTATCGGCCGGTAGGTATCGGGGCAACGTCTCCTCAGCTGTTTAGGGCAGACGACGGTCTAATTTATATTGTAAAGCTTAAGAATAACAGGTTAGGGCCGAAAGTGCTTGCAAATGAACTTTTGGGGAGTCGCCTAGGGCAGATGATGGGGCTTTGTTTTCCTCCGGCGGGCATTATTGAAATAGAGGAAACCCTCGTAAAAAGAAGCCGGCGACTAGCCGCAGCGAGGGTTAGTCCCGGCAAACATTTTGCTTGCCAATATCTAAGTAATAGTTCCTACCTTTGTGAAAGCAATTTGCATAAAGCAGTAAATAAGGCGGAAATGGCAGGCGTCATGCTATTTGACCATATGCTTCATAACGCCGACCGTACCATGAACCGGCGCAATCTACTGCTTAGGCGGGAAGAGGGGGGGCATAAAATATATGCGATTGACAACTCCCATTTATTCCGCGGCGCTTTATGGACGGAAAGACGGTTAAATAAATTAGCAGAGCGAATCCGGATCAATGAACGCCGGTCCTATGGCATATTGCTAAGGCGATTTTTGCGCCCGGCGCATTTTAGTCCTTACTTAG